>JBEEKN010000054.1:0-17594 GCA_041168605.1 Bacteroidota bacterium
ACGGCAAGGTCTTGCGCACAGAACTAGACTACGTCAAAAACTTCTTCTCTATGCAGTTTGGCAAGCAGTTCAACGCCACCCACCTGCAAACGCTCAAGCAGTTTTTGGATGCGCCCAGCATACCGCTACAAGACATCTGTCACGACATCCGCAACCGCATGACTCAAGAAGTCCGCGTGCAGCTCGTGCACTACTTATTTGGCATTGCTAAAGCAGATGGCGACGTCGGTACCGCCGAAATCAATGTCATTTCGCGCATCGCTACCATGCTCGGAATTCCCGCCGTAGAGTTTGAGAGCTTGCGCAATATGTTCTATCGCAATGTAGATTCCGACTTCAAAATCTTAGGTATCGACGAAAAAGCGACCGACGAAGAAGTCAAAAAAGCGTATCGCAAAATGGCGGTGGCGCACCACCCAGACAAGGTAGCCCACATGGGCGAAGAATACTTGAAAGGAGCCAAAGAAAAATTCCAACAAATTCAAGATGCCTACGAAGCCATTAAAAAGCGTCGGGGCATCAAATAAGATCGTTTATGTCTGATAACCGTTACCAACAGCGCGGCGTTTCTGCCGGAAAGGAAGATGTGCACAAAGCCATCTCTAAACTAGACAAGGGCCTGTTTCCAAAGGCTTTTTGCAAGGTGGTTCCGGACTACCTCACCGGTGATCCGAACTATTGTATCGTGATGCACGCAGACGGCGCAGGCACCAAATCTTCTTTGGCCTACGCTTACTGGAAACAAACCGGCGACCTCTCTGTTTGGCGCGGCATTGCCCAAGATGCGCTCATCATGAACATCGACGACTTACTCTGTGTGGGTGCCATGGGCCCCATCTTGGTATCGAGCACTATTGGCCGCAACAAATTGCTGATCCCCGGAGAAGTATTGGCCGCTATCATCAATGGCACCGAAGAACTTTTAGAAGAACTGAGAGGCTATGGCATCGATATTTATTCAACCGGCGGAGAAACAGCCGACGTCGGTGACCTCGTTCGCACAATCATCGTGGACTCCACGGTTGTTTGCCGCATGCCGCGCACCCAAGTCATCTCTAACGACGGCATCCGCCCAGGCGATGTCATTGTTGGTTTGGCTTCCTTCGGACAAGCTACATACGAGCAGCAATACAACGGCGGTATGGGCTCAAACGGCCTCACAAGCGCACGCCACGATGTCTTTCACCACTCTTTGGCCGACGACTTCCCCGAAACGTACGACAACTCCTTGCCCAAAGATTTAGTTTACAGCGGCTCTAAGCGTCTTACAGACCCTGTAGAGGGCAGTCCGCTGGATGCAGGGCAGTTGGTGTTGTCTGCCACGCGCACGTACGCACCGGTCATTAAAGCCATCTTAGATGCGTATCATGCAGACATCCATGGCATGGTTCATTGCTCTGGAGGTGCTCAAACCAAGGTTTTGCACTTCATTGACAACCTGCACGTCATCAAAGACAACTTATTTCCCACACCACCACTTTTCGAAATGATCCAGGCCGAATCCAAGACGCCATGGCAAGAAATGTACAAGGTTTTCAATATGGGTCACCGCATGGAAGTTTATGTCAGTGAGGAACTTGCACCAGAAATCATCCGTATTTCTGAAGGCTTTGGCATCGCCGCTCAGGTAGTGGGTCGGGTAGAGGCAGCAGCCGAGAAAAAGGTCACTATTTCGAGCCAACACGGAAATTTTACCTATAATGGGTAAAAAAATCGAAGAAAAGCTTTGAAAAACGGAATGTTTTTGTACTTTTGCCATCCGTTCATTGAACACTTGGTGGGATGGGTGAGTGGCTGAAACCAACAGTTTGCTAAACTGTCGTACGGGTAACTGTACCGCGAGTTCGAATCTCGCTCCCACCGCCACAATTTAGACCGTATCGAACTTCAGTTCGGGGCGTAGCGTAGTCCGGTCATCGCGCCTGGTTTGGGACCAGGAGGTCGCAGGTTCGAATCCTGCCGCCCCGACAAAGGGGGATGAGCAATCATCCCCCTTTTTTGATTATAGCCGTTGTAAATCCCATTTTTTACAACAAACGGTCCCGTAGCTCAGTTGGATAGAGCAACTGCCTTCTAAGCAGTAGGTCTTTGGTTCGAATCCAAACGGGATCACACTCATTAACCCAGTAATTAATATATGTTACTGGGTTTTTTGTTTTAAATTTGCTTGCAGTAGTACAACGGATTACGCTGTTGGTCCTTAACCTCAACTAATGTTTTTTTTACGTAAATTAAAAACTTAGATTTGATGTTTTAGCGTGCTAGTGCCATTATAGATAAGCAAGGAAGTGTGTACTTTCGTCCCGGATTGAAAACGACCAGAACAATCATTCTCTTTGTTCCATCCTTTGGTCGGGCGACAAGCCGAGATGAAGTATCTGCCCACTCTTCCTTTAGTAAAAAATTCCTTTTGGGTTGGAGGTGACTTAGGATTTCATTCTTGAAATATTTATTTTCTTTTTGTCTGCTTTTTTTGATTAGCAACTTGGCTTTTGCACAAAATTGTCCTAATTCTAATTTTTCAGAGGGAAATTTTAATCATTGGACAGGTACTACAGGTACAACCCCAAGTTTGGGGAGTCCGTATGATATTCCTGGATTCGTTGCAGGCCAGCATACCATTATCACATCGTCAAGTCTTGATTTAAATACAGGTGGTGCTATTTCAACAGTTCCGCCCGGGGCAACAAGTTCTTGTATGTTAGGGGATGCAGTTGCAGGATGGGGTGCGGAAAGCATGACCTACACCATGTTTGTTGATATGTCGAATAGGTTATTTGTTTACGAATACGCCATGATTTTACAAGATCCAATTAGCCCTCCTCATCTATTAAATGAAAAACCTCGATTTATTGTAAAAATGATGGATGACCAGGGGCAATTGCTTCCAGGAAATTGCGGTTTTTATGAAACTTATGGAGGTGATCCAAATAATAATTTTTCGTATGCGGCCAATGACGTAACCTATTCTAATTGGAAAAAGGTGGCAATTGATTTGACAGCTTTTATCGGAACCACTGTTCAGATACAATTTACAACAATGGATTGTGACCTTGGTGCTCATTGGGGTTATGCATATTTGTCAACGAGCTGTGGCTCTTTAGAAATGGATATCCAGAAAAACTGCGATGGGTCAATTTTACTAACGGCACCTCCCGGATTTGATTCATATCAATGGTCTCCAGGTGGGGAAACTACGCAAAGTATTATGATTGATAATCCGCCAACTGGAATTTATAGTTACTCCTGTTTATTGAATCCAATTGCTGGTTTATCGTGCCCAACAACTATTGATACTACATTCTCTTTTATCCATACACCCGCTTTTTCGGTTATGGATACAGCAATCTGTATTGGAGAAACAATAGAAATCAATACTACTAATCAGGAAATAGGAGGTACGTATTCATGGTCCCCAACGGGGCAGACCACCGCTGAAATTACCGTGACCCCCCTCACCAACACGAGTTATTATGTGACCTATAATGCGCTCAATAATTGTAGTTATATTGATACCGCCTATATTGAGGTCAATGCGCTACCACAATTTTACATTGAAGACTTTTTTGTTTGTACAGGCAGTGAGGCCACTTTGGAACCCGTGCCAGATTCCCTCAATTATGTTTGGGCAAACGGGTATCTTTCAAATACTCCATTTACACCAACGTCCTCTCAATATTATGTAGTTACGGCCACAGATCCAATTACAGGTTGCCAGCAAATAGATAGCCTATTTATTGACCTTAAACCCGCGCCTATAGCCTCATTTTCAAGCATTTGCGGAAACTTGCCTGCTCAATTTTCTAATCAATCCATAAACGGATTAATTAACTATTGGAATTTTGGAGATGGTTCTCCAACGGTTGTGGGTGGTGATGTCACGCACTTGTACACAAACTTATCCAACACCTCTTTTTTGGTTACACTGACAACCGAGAGCATATATGGCTGTAAAGATTCCGTACAGCAAGAATTTGTCATTCCCTTATTATATTATATCCCAAATACATTTACACCCGATGGTGATGAATTTAACAACGAATTTAAGCCTGTATTTTCGCATCAAAGTAATGTGGGTTCTTATTCCTTTAAGATTTTCAATCGCTGGGGCGAGATCATTTTTGAGACGCTCGATTTAGATGTCGGATGGGATGGAATGTACGCTTACCAAGTAGCTCAAGACGGCACCTATACTTGGGAGTTGAAGTTCATCGATGAAACATGTGATAAAGGATTACAACAAATTTGTGGGCACGTAAATTTGTTGCGTTAAAATTTTGGTATTTAGGTCTGTATTTATCCCGCCCTACAATCATATAAAGTTAGGACACTCAGTTATTCAAGAAAATATTTATCTAATATATTAGCTAAAACAATCAAAAATTCGTACTTTTAGCTAAAATATTAGCTATGTATTCCGTAGGCCTAACCCCAAAAGATGTCCAGTTTAAGGTAGCTGAACAAATCAAAGTTCTGCGCAAGCAAGCGGGCTACAGCCAAGCCGAACTCGCTCGCCGCGCCCAAGTATCGCTGGGTAGCTACAAACGTTTTGAAGCATCGGGCCTCATTGCTTTTGATGCGCTGCTGCGCATCTCCTTTATCCTTGGCCGCCTAGAAGCACTCTCTGCCGTCTATGAACTGCGCCACCAGCCCGATTTCAACAAGCTTTTTCAAAAGGAGGTATAGAGATGCAGTTGAAGGTGAGTTTGGATTTTGGACATCAAGTACTGGAGGTTGGCACGCTTGTGTATGAGCGCGAACGCTATTTTTTTCGCTACGCTGATTCCTTTCTTTCGAGTGGTTTAGACATTTCACCACTCAAACTGCCGCTCAACAACCAGGTACAAGAAGGTCCACAACATGTTTTTGAGGGTTTGTTTGGTGTTTTCAACGACAGCTTGCCCGACGGCTGGGGAAAACTGCTTGCCGATCGCACTTTTGTCAACGATGGCCGAGCTCCCTCCACAGTAAGCGCTCTGGAGCGGCTGTCTTTGGTGGGTCAAAAAGGCAATGGCGCGCTGATCTACGAACCCATTACCGATCAGCAACCTTTCCCTTTTAAAGCCGACCTTGATTTATACGCGCAGCAAGTGCAAATTTTACTAAATGAGGGGCAGGCCAGTGCGCTAGATGAATTGTATTTACTCGGTGGAAATTCTGTTGGTGCGCGCCCGAAAGTCCATGTCAATTATACAGACCTCGGTGCTTTGCTCTTGGCCGAACCAACCCCTCAAAGCACACCTTGGATTGTTAAATTCAGATCTACCCAAGACTTGCTGGATGCTGCCAAAATCGAATTTGTCTACTATCAAATGGCCTTGGATTGCGGTATCGAAATGAGTAGTTCTCGCTTGTTTTACGGCCAAACTGACCAATGTTATTTCGGCACCTTGCGTTTTGATCAGGGCCCGGGTTGGCGCAAGCATTTTCATTCCGTCAGCGGTTTGTTACACGATAACTTTCGCCTGAGCACACTAGACTACGGCCACCTGATGGATTTAGCCAGCCGCTTAGAAAAGCAACTAGATAGCGCTGAAAAAATATTTCGGCTCGCTGCGTTCAACCTCTTTGCCCACAACGCCGATGACCACACCAAAAACTTTGGTTTCTTAATGAACGCAAGCGGCCAATGGCATTTTTCGCCGGCCTATGACCTCACGTTTTCACCCGCTCCGAACAACTGCCACCAGCTCTCTTTTGCCGGCGCCTACCACAACCCAACTGCTATTGATTTACTGAAACTCGCAAGCCATTTCAATATCTCCAATCCTAAACAAATCATTGCTGAGGTCAAAGATATTCTCACAAACTTCTCTCATTACGCCAAATTCCTAGACATCCGCAAACAAGAGTCTAAACTCATTGAAAAGACAATTCAGGGGACGTTATTTTGAATGCTTTCGCGGACTATACGTTGCGGGCTGCTCACCAAAGGCTTTGTAGTCAAATGGCGGTTCAAAATCAAAGAATTCTCGGACGTCACAATCCAGCGCAAATGCAATTTTAGCATAAGTCAAAACCTGTGGATTCGACTTCCCATTTTCAATCACCGACAAATTTGAAGTTTCCATACCGATCCGAAAAGCAACATCTCTGAGCGACATCTTACGCTCCTTCCGAATCGCCTGAATCCTTTTACCAATCAGCTTCAACAAGGCCTCATCTGTATGTAAAGACATAATGCCAAGGTCTTGCAAAATCGAGACCTAATGCTTATGTAAAAACATAAATTATTATATTTATTTTTCATAATTATGTAAATACATAATATTTGGATAGATTTGGGGTAGGAAAATTAAAATTTAGAATAAATGTCAACTGAAAACACAACCAACAAGCTTGAAATGGATGGCCTTTCTATCAAGCTAACTGATGAAAAACTCTTCATTACAACCGCAACATCGACCGAAACATTCGGATTGAGATCGATAGATGGGATAGGGGTAATAGATTTAGTAGATTCCTTGAATCAAGAAATGACCGAATATAAAAAATTGATGTTGGGAACTTTAAACGCGATAATAATTGGTTCTTCATTTGTACTTGCTGGACTTTATGGCATAGCATATGTTCCTGAAATGGGAATTCCAGTTTTCCTTGTAGGTGCAATTTTTGCGGCATTTGGGTTTTATAAGCGCAATAGCTTCGTCAAACCAACTTTAAAATCTGCAGTACGCATCATGATGGCTGGAGGAAATCGCGATTTTACATTTGATAAGGCAAATGCGGATAGTTCTTTGGTTGCAGAATTTGTAGCAAGAGTTGAAGATACATTGACAGCCTTCCATAAGAAGTAATGAGTTTCTGGAACACCTTCGTTAAAGTTTGGCAGGTTCGGAAATCAATAGAAATTCAAGAATCTATAGAAACATGGTTCTCTGCTCGAAGGAGTCAAAAACAAAGTGCAGAGAATATAGAAGAAATTGCAAACGAGGTTGTTCAGAAAAACAGTAAATGGAATGAAGAGTTGGCGCGCAGAAGGAAATTTTGACGCGTAGCTATCCGCGCGGATTGACTAAATAGTTTTGAACCAGACTTTGGTATTAATTCACAAAACAATAAAATCAAATCTTATGAAAACAAAAAAACTAAGTAAATTATTTATTGCACTAGCATCAGCGGGCTTACTATTAAGTTCATGTAGTTCATCAAGTAGTATTGATCCATCAGCTTGCAATTGTTCAAAATTGTACACCGGAGAATTTAATCCGAGTAATATAGATTATTCTGCTGAAGAATTGAATGATGGGGATAAAATGAAGGAAGATGTAAACAAGTTTGTTGAACTAGGCAAAGCATGTGCAATAAAATACGGCAAGTTGAGTGATGTTGAAAAGGAACTTGCAGAAGGCTCAACGTCTTTATCTACCATTCCAAATATTGATCAAGCTGTTGATAATGCAAAATCTGAATGCAATTGATAGACCTTTAGTAATAAACTAACATATATTGAAACAATGAAAAAAGTAATCTTAACATTAGCGGCGTCCGTAGCGATATTGGCAACAAGCTGCAAATCAAGTTATCACGGAGGGTACGCCGCCAAACCGAATTTGACCATAAATTACAATGTTGATGCTAGTCTGAAAATTGATACTTCAAAAGTATTGCAGGCATCCTCAACAACAAAAATATTCTTTGGGGTGATAAAAGTTGGTGATAATAATTTTTCCGATGCATTTGGTGGTAATGTAGGTGACAGAGAAAAAAGCGCCGCAACCTACAAAGCATTAGAAGGATCAGGAAATGACATCATCGTTAATCCTAAATATGTAGTGAATGTTCGTAAAGGATTAATAGTTAAAAAAGTCTCTGCAACTGTTGCTGGTTATGGGGCAAAAGTAATTTTGAAATAGTTGAAACTATGAAAAGGAATATTATATCTGTCCTGAGCATGTTTTTCATATGCTCACTACATGCGCAAGATCTAAATATTGTTCAAAACACAAAAGTACCTAGGGTTAAAAAGGATTTAAATCTTGAATTTGCGATATCGCCGTCAATAACATATCTGCCAAAACTCCCGGCATATGAAAGTGCATATTTTGGACTTACTCAAAATATTGATAATAATGCTATACCCGTCCCGAATGTCCCTAGGTTTGACACAATAACAACAATTTATTCAACAATGCTAGGGCAGAATAGCCCAGATATTAGCTCTAAACTACTTTATAATTTGGGACTGTCAGTAAAATATAAATTAAATAATAATTTCTTTATCCGATTTAGTCCATTCTACTCTGTTTACCAGCCTAAAGTCACACCTTTTCTTAGAATCGATGATCAAACGTCTGTAACTAACAGGCCAACGTGGGATACCATACTCTATTTTGATAAACCAAATTTTGTTGGACTTCCAATTTCGGTTGGTTTTAATCTAAATGATAAAATTGATATAGAGGTTGGAGTTCAGTATTTGTATACCTCATCCAATATTCCTCGACAATCTTTTGTTTATTCTATCAGTAATTCTGATTTACTACGAGAATATGTTACCCTTGATAAATTCCATCCTATTTCAGGTTTGGGAGCAATTAATTATAAAATTACACCTCATTTTTCTTTTAATTTGAAATGTAATTACGGAGTAGCATTTTACATACCCAATAGTATTGCTGTTTATGATGATGCATATTATAACGGTGGTGGACAATATTACCAAGAATATCGTTTGCATTTGAATCGGAAAACAAGGGCTTCTGTTACAAATTTTTCACTTACGACAGGCCTCTGTTATTCTTTTTAAACGAGGTAAATCTATGTCAGAAAATAACTTTTCACAATTATTTGAAGGCCAGTGTACAAAATTCACCATCATCCTCGGCTCAGGTTTTCATCAACAATTTATTGGACCTGATTCAATATTAAGCTCTTGGGAAAAACTTCTCAAGGAGTTAGATTCCGATGTGAAACTCACTGGCGACTACCACCTAGATTTTGAAAAAATAATTGAGTCTAAAAAAACACAGCTTGAGGATTCAAGTAAAACGGAAAGTCATTTACTTAAGTGTATTAGAGTACTTCTGGAAAAAGAACAAGAAAGGGTATTAAGGGATTGTAAAGATTGTTATCCATTATGGCTATTCAATCCTAAATATATTTCGGATGTAGTTTCATTGAACTTTGATGAAATCCCGGAAAAGCTTTTACATAACGGCCAAAATGTAAAGTTGGGAAAATTCACAAATAAATCTAGCTTCAACAGTGGTTCTAAAGAGTCATATTCCTATTTATCCACACGTCACAAGACGGTTGACTTTGGAAATGGTGGGCAGATCAATTTTTGGCATCCACATGGCGTAAATCAGAATAAGAAAAGTATTATTCTAGGCCTGCATAAGTATTCTCATATGTTAGAGACGAGCATTCGTTTGAGAAAGCATCATATGAAGTTGAAAAAAGAAAACCAAGCTGATTCGACTTGGTATCAGGCCATTTTAGAGAACCCAGTAATAATTATCGGTGCAGGAATGTCGTCAATTGAGTGGGATCTTTGGTTTGCTATTACATCTCGAAACAGGGCTAATAAACCAGCCCCAACCATCTTCCAAATGCGAGATTGCGAATGCAAAAATGATGCTCAACATCAATGGTTTGAACCTCTTTTTACAGGATTAAAGTATGATCAGCAATGGTCAGAACTCAAAAAAATATTTACTAAAAATCAAAAATCAACAAAATGAAACATCTCATCACCCTCACCTTCTTATCCATCATCGGGCTTACCTACGCCCAAATTCCGTCATTCATTCCTTCAACTGGCCTTGTCGGCTGGTGGCCTTTTAATGGCAATGCGAATGATGAGAGTGGGAATGGGAATAATGGAACTGTAAGTGGCGCGATTTTATCTGTTGACAGAAATGGGGATATCAATAAAGCCTATTCATTCAATAATGGTGTTATAACCGTGAGTAATAGTTTCTTTAATAATGGTTGGCAAGACTATACATTATCTGTTTGGGCTAATTCTATAGATGTAAGTCAATATGCACAAAATATTTACAATACATACCCGCATGATGGAGAAGGTTTTGGTTTGAACCATCCCAATGCTCCAGGGAAATTTAGTTTTTGGAAGAATTCAAACATCAATGTACATGCTTGGGATATTTTTAGTGCTAATCCATGGAATCAAACCCCTATTCAAAGTAACCAGTGGTATAATTTAGTAATCAGAAAAGAGGGTTTGACTTATAAATTTTTCGTTAACGGTGTCCTTGATAAAGTTTCTGTTGCCACAATTACACCACTAAGCCAAACATGCGGATTGAATTTTGGATCAGCTGCTGGCGGCGAATTTTTTAAAGGTAGTATTGACGACATCGGCATCTGGAACCGTGCACTAACAGAAGCTGAGATTTTGGCTTTGTACGAAGGTTGTCAATTAGCGATTACGACACAGCCGCAGGATCAGTCTGTGGCAACGTCTGTCGGGACTGCGAGTTTTGCTGCTGCATCTTCAAGTGCGAATGCAACTTACCAATGGCAAACTAATCTTGGTTTGGGATATCAGAATATCAGTAATGCGGGTCAGTACACTGGAGCAACAAGTGCTGCACTGACAGTTTCAAACTTGAGTTTGTCCAATAACAACCAGGTATTTCGTTGTATTGTAAATGATGGTGCCTGCGCAGATACAACAGCAGAAGCAACACTCACTATTATTGACGATGCGGGTATCAATCTGATCAACGAAGCGTTAATAGGGGTTTACCCCAACCCAGTTCAGGACATTTTATATGTGAAAGGAATCACCAGTAAAGAGTTTGAATATGAAGTACTTTCCATCGACGGCAAGTTGCTTCAGAAAGGTAAATCTCAAGGCGAAATCTCAGTGAAAGACTTGCGAAAAGGAAACTACGTACTTAGAATTGGGCAGGAGCAAGTTTCTTTTGTGAAGCAATAGATAAAATAGGTTCAATTATCATTAAATTTTAGTCAAACATGATACCCAAAATTCAACAAACCATAATACCATCAGTAGGATATCTAATATTGTTTTTATTGATTTTTCTTCTGGTTATAAGTTCTTTATCAAGAATAAAGTCGGATTTAAAGTTTCTTGGCGAAAGAAAGGTAGATGTAAATTCTATTCCATTTTTCTCTATGTTTATCTTGAGTATAATTTCATTGTGTGCATTATTCTTGCCTCTTATTGAAATTCCAATTATAGGGGGTATTAGTTATTTTGAGATAATATTTGATTCTGAGGATAGTTTAATATTTCTCACGCCATTATTCATAATTATGTTGTTTTCGTTAATTTATAATGGAATTATTTCATTTAGAAAAATTTCCTTTAAAGATGCTCGATCAGAAAATATGGATACACTCATTTCATTTTCTGTTTTATTAATTGTGTCGCTTGTTCTGGTTGAAATTCTAAATATGCTGCATCCAGTAGAAACAGATAATGTAGTGGCAATGAAAATCATTGAACAATATCGAATTGGTTCTGGGATGTATGCATTGATTTTCCTCTCATCATTACAACTACTAATTGCGATAATTTCTAATTCTTTTAGCTCTAAAGCAAAAATTCTAGATTAAATCTATTTAGTGAACACAGAAATTTTTCAGGGTAGGTTAGGGAATTATTAATTACTTCACCAAAATTTCCTTTTTCACCCCATATCTTCTGCCCCAATCTGAGAGTCATACTCCTCAAATTCCTCATCTTCAAAAACATCAGCAATGAGGGAATCGTAATCGCCGTTGGCGTGCATTTCTTGGAAGGCAGCTTCCCAGTTTTGTCTAGGATTCATGCAATGGGTTTTTAGGATGTGATAATCACCTCACCAACAAAACAGAACGCTGGCCATTAGGGTGAAGCTTGTTCAGTTTGCGGGCCGGCACTTTGTTGCCTTTCATTAATTCTTTTGTTAAATGCGTTTTACCTTCTGCTTGTTGCGGAAGGGTTTGCTTTAAACTAGAATAATGACGGGCCTTAGTATCCATAGGATAAAATTAATCAAAAAAATGTTCAGAGCAACAAACTTACTTGTAATCAGATAAATACAATTCAGTAATACTATGTAGTAGCGTAGGATCTTCTTAACTTCTTTGGTAGTTCACCTCACCAACATCTCCTCAATAATTGCTTTACACTTTTGAACTTCCTCGGAATTCAGTTGTCCAACCTTTTTAAGAATACGACGTTGGTCTACAGTTCGGATTTGGTCTAGGACGATCCAGCCAGGGATACTGACGGATTTCGTGTAAATTCTTGTTGGGTAGGGCTTGGATGTGCTTGTAATTGGCGCAATGATGACGGTATTTAATTGCCGATTGATGTCATCAGGAGAAATGATTGCACAAGGTCTGGTTTTTTTGATTTCACTGCCCACTGTAGGGCCAAGATTGACCAGAATGATGTCGTATTGCTGCAGTTTCATTAGTCGAAAATTTCGTCTTCAAAAAAGTCATCTATTAGCAAACGGTCATCGCCGTTGGCGTGCATTTGTTTGAAGGCTTCTTCCCATCCCTCACGTACTTTTTTTATTGGCTTGAGCGTGATGTCATGCTCATTTAAAATGATTTCCATTTCTCCTTGAATGTTGTATTGATCAATAATTGATTTTGGAAGACGAATGCCTTTCGAATTTCCAATTTGAATAATAGAAGCGCGCATAAGTAATTACAAAGTAATTACAAATTTACTCTTTTTTCTTCAAAATCAAAATTACCTCAAATAGCAAACATTCAATTCAGTAGAACTACTGAACAGGGTTAAAATTTATAGGGATTTGCATCACTAACTTACGACTTGAAAATCAAAAACACAATCCCGGCCAGGGCCAAGCTAGTCGCACGGCGAACAACCGCAATCATGCGCCCGGTGCGTTGCATGCCTTTTTCAAGGTCTTTGAGCTCTTCATCGGACATGTCGTCGGAACTTTCTAGCCATTCATCGGAGGCGTTATCGGGGCTCATGATTTTTGAAATAATTGGGCCGTCTATGCCGTCGAGAATTTCGCAGGTAGAGATTTCGAAGGGGCCGTCGATAAAACGCTCTTCTAGGCAGTCTGGCCAGTTGATGTTTTGGTAGTTTTTGATATTGACTAAGGTGAGGGAGGGCGAGGCGCAGAAAAATGCAGGGAATTTGGTAAGGCTTGCGCTGCACGACATTTGAAATAAATTGGGGAGAACAGGTTCATTGATTGAGCGAAGTTGGGGGAGCTCAAAGTCGATGAGGCCGAGTTCCAAAAGGGTGTCGGGGAAAACCAAACTTTGCAGCACCTCGCTTTGGATGGCGAGGATGTTTAATTTTTGGAAATTGGGTAGTATCAGCGTGCTGTCTTTGTAGTCAAAATTGAGCCACGTAAGGTTGGGGTCATTTGAAAAGAGGATATCGAGGTCTGCTTGGCTGATGTTGGAGCCATCGTATTGGCCTTCTTCGGATTCGATGAATTGGGCTTGGAGTTCGATTTGAAAGAGACTGCAAAGCAGGAGGAGGAAGATGTATTTCATACATTAAAGGTAGTCATTTCAAATTTTTGCTTAAAATTGTTCAAACATTTAACTATAAACAATGAAAAAACTATTTATTTCGCTTTCCATTTTTGCTGGCTTTTCCTCATTGAAAGCACAAACAATCACCTTTGACGTGAGTGCTAAATATGCCTACAGCGCGACAGGAATGTTCAACAAAAGTATTTCTGACTTAGGCGCTTCGCAAGATTACGACGTGGCGTTTAGTTCTAATTATGGTTTTGCTGGAACTTTCAATTTCGGAAAAATTGGTGTGGGTATCGAATGTTTACTAGGCAACTTCAAGGCGGGTTACCAAGGTGACCAAGCGCTTTTGGGTGGTGCGTATACTTCAGAAGTCAATTTGAAAACCACACAAATTCCGATTTACTTGCGTTTGGGCGGTTCAAAAGGCTCATTTGGGGAGTTTGGTGTTGTGATGAACAACGTCAGTGGGGCTACATATACCAATAATAATTCTTTGATTGATCCGCCACAAGCAATAGACGTGAGTAACCAATACCAAAATTTCATGGGCTACATGGTCGGCGTAGGTGGTCGTTTTGGCTTGCTCGATCTACCCGTAATGGTTTCTGTGAGCGGACGCTTTATGTATAGTACTGCCGATGCAAAAGGAGTGGATGCTTTAGGGGCTGATTTGGATTTGTACAACCCAGTTCAAAAAACAAACGCCGCGTCAGTTGGCTTGCACGTTGGCCTGATTTATTCTATTGACTAAACGCAATTATATAGAAATGAAAAAGGCGCCTTGTGGGCGCCTTTTTTGTTGCAAGTGGTTTGCTTTATGGTTTCACTAAATGGACAAAACCGTGAAGCGTATAGAGTGTTTTTTCTTTGTTGTCGTATTCGTATTTCTCGCTTTTCGGCGTGGCGGTGTAGAAGTACACGCCTTCTTCTAGCGCTTTGCCGCTCATGTCGGTGCCGTTCCAGTCATTGAGGTAGTTGTCTTTTTCGTAGATGAGGTTGCCCCAGCGGTTGAAAATTTGGATGCTCACTTGGTCGTAGTCTTCCCAGTTTTTGATCACGAGTAATTCGTTGATGTTGTCGTTGTCTAGGGTGAGTACGTTTGGCACTATCAGCGGACACTGGTTGTAGACGCGGATATTTGGCGAAGTAATGGTTTTGGCACATTGGTCCATGACGTAGACCTGGAAGTTGTTGAGGTTGGGTTCTAGGATGCCCGGCTGGACATAAACGGTGTCGTTGTTGGGGAAGCCACCCGGCCCCCAGACATAACTATATGGCGAGATGCCATTTTTGACCTCACACCAAATATTGGTGCCTTGGCCGAAGTCTGCGCAAACGTTTAAGGAGTCTACTGCCATAATGGTCATTGGGGTGTAGTCAATGATGTTGAGCGAAATGGAAGTGGTGTCAAAAGTTCCGTCGCAAGGGTTGGGTAAGATGACGTTGAAGAAGACCGTTTCGGTGCCTTCTGGTAAGCCGTCTAGGAAGGCGGAAATACCAATGGTGTCTGAAGCTACTCCTGCAGGAATAATCAGGGTGTCGTTAATGAATGGGTAGTCGTCGCCGTTGGTTGCGGTACCGCCCAAACTGATCTGAACAACTAAATTGGAGGAGAGGTCTGTGCGCTTGACAATAAAGCCCGCAAAACCACAGTCTTCGATGAGTTGGGTTGGGCCTGTGACGTCTACTTCTATCGGCACCTCAACTTGACACGCCACAACGCGGTAGCCGAAAGTTCTGATTTTGGTATTGATGAGCACGCCATTGCGCCATTCTTTGACTGCAACCCCCGCCACAAAACTTCCGATGAGGTTGGGTGTGAAGGTCATGAAGCCCGTAGTAGGGTCAATGGTGATGTTAGAGCCTGCTCCGAAAGGAACGGTTTCAGTAAACGACGGATTCCAGTTGACGGGGGTATACGGCGCCGCGGTTTCTGGGTCGGGTACCACATTAGCAACACTGCCACCAAGCAAAGGCGCCATGAGTTCGTAGCTCAGGGAGTCTCCGTCGGGGTCAAATGCGGCGTGATCGAAATCTAGGGTATTTTGCGAGCACAAGATGAGCGGAGGGTAGTTGATGAAGCGCGCGCCTTGGTTGTGCACGCCTACAAGCGCTGAACCAGGTATAAATGTGGTGAGGGTAATGCCGTTGCTTGCTGGGTCTACAATATTGTCGATAGCACCTGTCCAGCAGCAGCGCTGGTAAGATACATAATAGCCCTGAACGCCAAAAGGCAGCGTTACGGTGTCAATGTAAATAGCGCGCTCTACGCAGATGTCGTTGGGAACAGTTACGCAAGGGTCGTCGTAGACAATAGGCAAAATGTTTTGAGAAAAAGGCGCGATGTAGCGGGTCGTGAATACGCTGCCATCGGCTAAAAAAATGGTGTAGCTGAGGGGGTTGTCAAAACCTGTGGCGGAGTTGCAGTCGCGGTAGATTTCGATGGTGATTTTGTATTGGTTGTTGCCGAGTGAATCGTAATAGATTTCGCCACCGATAATGTGGCTAGCCCAGCTGTTGAAGCTGAATAAAAATCCGATTAAAAAGGCAAATAAGGTAGTTTTGAGACGCATGCGTTTGAATTTTGTATATTCGTTGTTGATGGCAAAGGTAAGCTTGTTTTTTTTAATTGTGTGCTTCTTTTTGGGGTTGCAGGTCTCTGCACAATCTGAAAAGCAACTCCGTTCTGAATTAGCGCGCACGAAAGACAAGACGTCTCAACTGCAAATAAGGTTGCGTCTGATCGATGCGATTTACGAAAGCAACCGCAATCAATGGCAAAAAGAGGTTCAATTATTGGTCTTGCAACGCCGTGCTTATGTGGGTCAGGCCAATCAGGCCCTCATTTCCTTACTCGAGGCCGAGCGCGCCAACTTCTTAGGCAACAGAAAATTGCTCGTGCAAATATTTGACAACCAGCTTCAAATCGCTCGTTTTCGCGACCCGAAACTCAATTGGCGCAAAAATTTAATAGGTTGTTCCGTACATCCAAACGACCCACCATACCACTACACGCGTCTTTTGGCCCAAATGAATCGGGGCCTCAAAAACAGAGAACAAACAGCGTTGTATTTGCAAATTGCTAAGAATTTTACGGCAGTTTATCACAAAGACTCTGCAATTTGGGCCAGTAACCGCGCCTTGCAATTGGCCAAGCGCTCCGACAAGCGTTGGGTACTCATCGAGGCCATGCAACAACAAGCAGAGGTCTATTGGCAATTCAATTTATTTGAACAAGCGGTTCAAAGGTCTATTTTTTCGCTACAACTCGCCGAAGAAGCAGCCCTCGATTACTACAAGCTGAGCCCGCTTTTGCTCATTGCATCTATCTCGACCGATGTCAAAAATTACAACGTTGCAGATGCCTACCTGAAACGCGCCCAAGACCTTGCCCAAACCCTGAAAGACGAGCGCAGTTTGGCTTTTGCGCACTATCTCTTTGGCAGGTATTACTTAGGTACAAACGCGCCTTCAAAAGCAGCACAGCGCGCCAATTTAGCTTATCATTGGTTCTATGAGACCGGCAATGTGCGCTATACCAATCGTTCGAACTTACTGCGGCTTGTTGCGCTCAGGGATGCAGGTGGGAAAATAGGCTCGGGCTTCAGCAGCTTTGTGGCCTCCATTGCGCACGAACCAGACCCCTTGCTGCTGTCAGAAACTTATTATGAATTTGGTCAGTACTTATTAGCCGCTCAGCAATTTGCTCAGGCAAAAGTCGCGTTTGAGAAAAGTTTAAGTTGCTTGCCTTTTGAATCCTTGATCAGGCCTAAAATTGCCAACACCTACCGAGCCTTAGCCACTATTGCGAGCAAAACCGGGCAACTCGCCTTGGCCTATCAGCACCAGCAAAAATACAGCAGTTGGCTCGAAAACAGCCCCGTTTGGCGCAGTGCCGCGCGCATAGAAGAGATGGCAGCGGCCAATTTGCGCGAAGAGCGCGAACGCCTTATCTTGAACCAGCAAGCGTCTATCGAGCGCGCGCAAAAAGAGCGCGAAATCATCGAGCTACAACGCGACCGCCAGTTGGTTATTTCTATTCTGTTTATTCTGGCCATCATTTTTGGGGTCATTATTTACGTGCTCAGAATGCAGCAAGTCAAGATCAAGCAGGAGCAGCGTGAGGCCGAGTT
>JBEEKN010000055.1:0-17241 GCA_041168605.1 Bacteroidota bacterium
TGGTATCGAAGTCCGAAGGGACCATAAAAAGTTGCCAAGCTTTCTCTGAAGCGGACATCCGACCGAGTAGGTCTGCAACGCGCGCTTCTGTGGGCTGGCTTGGGTCTTTGTAGATTTGAGCGCTGAGCCCAAAACTAAAACATATAAAAAGAAGAAGTATTTTCATCTAGGACGAAGATACTGCAATCTTATAATCCGTTGGCGGCCATGCGCAATTTAAGGTCGATGTACGCTTGCTCGTATGCTTCGCGTTGTTTTTTGTCGCGGTTGGAGATGTCCATGCGGCCCATTGTTTTGAGGATTTCGTCTGCTGCTGCGGTGTTGCGCAATGCAAAGTAGGCCTCGAGTAGGTTAAAGTAGATGGCTACAGTGATGTCTTTGTCGATGCGTGCTTTTTTGTTTTCGATGTCAGACTCTTCGAGTGCTTTGTTCCAGATGCCAATGGCTTCGTTGAGTTTCATGGCGCCTTGCGCTTCGTTGGTGCCGAGCATTTTGAAGCCGAGGTTGGCTGCATTGAAAGCGTCGAGTAGGTCGTTGTGTGACTCGTTTTTAGACTTGACAAAATTGAGTTCGAAGGTTTCTTCAGTGCGCTCAAAACCAATGCGGTCATTGACCATGTGGTTCATTACTTTAAGGTTTTCTTGCAAACATTTGTCTTCCATTTGCTTGAGCACTGCACTTACATCCATTGAAGGTTGTGTTTTGGTGGCAGCACCTTTGTACAGTTTGAATTCTGTAAACTCAGCTGGAGCAGCCGCATAAATTTCTTGGTTAATGGCGTTGGCTACGCGGAAACTCATTGGGTGGCGGTACGTGAACTCGATGTGGTAGTAAGTGACGTTAGTGGTTGTGCTCACGCCGTCTTTGCGTGAAACTTCTTGCTTGACCTCAGATACAATCTTTGCTGGAGTAGCTTCAAAACCTTGTAAAGTGACCGTGTAGTTGAGGGCATTGGCAGCACCTTTTTGCAAACCATCGATAAAGAGGTAAGTAGAGGCCAATGAATTGTAATCGTATGCCGTTTTCATGACAGGCATTGAGATGGTTCTGCGGTAAGGCTGTGGAACGTAGTCTTTGACTGGTTTGTTGTTCTCGTTGAGGACTTGTTTTTCGATGATTTTTGAAGCGGTAGATTTCTCGTTCCAAGCTTTGGTTTCGCGCTCAAATTTGTCGTCGGCAGCTTTTTGCTTGTTCGGCAAATCGGCCATGTCTCGCTGGTAGTCGGCTTCAGCTTGTGCTTTGTCGGCTTCGTATTGCGCCATTAATTTCTGATTCTCTGCCTCGTATGCAGCTGTTACCGTTGCGGTATAGGCAGTAGGCTTCGGCTGAACAGGGTTGCTCGGAAGTTTGGTGTAAGTGTAGGTGATTTGCTCACCCTTTACAGATTGTGCAAAGGAATTGAAAGCGAGTGCCAAGGCCACTAATAAGGTAGATTTTTTCACGTGTTGAATTTTTGTACCCGCAAAGGACGTCAATTTAGACCAAAAAGTTGCTTCGCGCTTGCTTAAAAATTTGTTAAATGATTTTTTTGAGCGGTTGAGAACATAACTGCTTTCATTTTGTTTAAAGAATAAAATCAAACATGAAACAAAACGGTATCCAGGTCAACAACAACACAATTGACATCCTCATCGACGAAATGGGCGACGAACACGTGAGTACCTCCGTAGAAACTCCCCTCAGACCCGACGCTTTCGCCATCTCCGACGATCAAAAAATTGAACAAATTGCCGTGCATTTCGGCCAAATTATGGACATACTTGGGCTAGACCGCACAGACGACAGCCTCAGCGGAACCCCAAAGCGCGTCGCCAAAATGTATGTCAAGGAAATCTTTAGTGGCCTCAATCCGGCCAACTTTCCGGACATCAAGCTCTTCGAAAACAAATACCAATACAACCAAATGCTCGTCGAGAAGAACATCTTGTTCTATTCGAACTGTGAGCATCACTTCGTGCCGATCATTGGCAAAGCGCACGTCGCTTATATTTCTTCTGGAAAGGTCATCGGTTTGTCTAAAATCAATCGGGTAGTGCAGCACTTCGCACAGCGCCCGCAGGTTCAAGAGCGCCTCACGATGCAAATTACCAATGCGCTCAAAGAAGTCTTAGAAACCGAAGATGTGGCAGTCATTATCGATGCAACCCATTTGTGTGTGTCTTCTAGAGGCGTCAAGGATGTCAATAGCAGCACGGTGACGGCACACTATTGCGGCAAATTTGAAGAGGAGCAAACCAAAAACGAGTTCTTGAAATACTTGGATTTATAGGTTTGCTTAAAATTTCAAGCGTTTCCCTAATTCAAATAATAAGAAAAATACTTACACTCCTTGATTATTTCTTTATAGCTCGCTGTCGCCTTATAGTTGCGGGCTAATATTTCAAAATTCTGCATGTATAAAGAGCGTTTCATGCGATTGAAGTCGATGAAAAATGCGCGGTCTCCTTCATAGCTCTCTCTAAACGCGCCATTTTGTAAGGTATAGCGATTTTGCTCGCAACGGGCTAGCATAAAGTAAGTTTGTGCCTGTTGTTCGGTGTTCAGTCCGCCAAGATTCAAGGCCATGTTGAGGTATTTTTCAGCAATGCGCATGTCTACATTTCCATTTGGATCCGAAAACCAGCGGTCGTAGGCCAATAAATCCCATTGTAGTCCGTAGTAGCTGGCATTGTTGTAGGCTACGCCTAATTGAAATGCACTCGTTGCAGAGTTGGTTTGATCAGCCAAGCTTTTTACTTGCCGTGCAAATGCCAATCTGGTTAGTTTGGGTAAGCGATTTTGATGTTGGTATTGATAGCCGAAATGGGGAGTTTTGGCACTATAGAGAAACGGCGAACCGTAAGTATAATGTTGGTCGGTGAGTTCTTTTGGTAGCCCTTCCAATATTTGGAGTGCTTGCTCAATTTGCGTTGGATCTCTGAGTAAAATAGTAGCCTTTAATTCAAGTAATTTTTGCGCGCAAAGTTCAAACGCAACGAGCGGTGTATGATAGGTATCTTCCGCTTCTACGTATTGCGGTGTTCCGAAGTAATAGGAGGCTGCAAAAGTAGAGAGTTTGTTTTCAGGTGTGCGTTTCAAGTCTGTGAGTATCCGGTCGATATCCGTTAATTTGATGATAAAATTGGGCGTTCGGAGGTCTTCGTAGCGTGAAATGGCTGATTTGATACAGAGGTCAGATTCAAATTGATTACCTGAAAAAATAACGGACATAAACGCATTTAAATTTTTGTAGCGCTCGGCAATTTTTGTAAAAATGTATTCATTGAGTGTGTTGTACTCCTCGACAAGAAAACGTTCGTTGGTGTATTTGCCCATCGGATAATCTTCGCCACCTAGAAATGGATAACTCGGATTGTTTTGGTTGAGCGACATTAGCTTTTCACCGATGATGTTTTCGTCTGCTTCGCTTAAGGTTTTTCGTTGGGCTAAATAATTGACAATAAAAATGATGTCGTGTTGCTTCTGAATTTCAGGTGTGGAAGGCTTGATTGTTTTCAAGACCTCAGAACACGCATCAAGTTGCTGATCCAAGTGATACAAATAAGCCAAAGATAAATGCCAAAAAGCATCGTTATTATCTTGGCTCACGAGGCTTTGATTGAGTTGAATCAAGTCTTTGAGGTAGGCGCCTACCTGGTTTTGGAGCAATTTGAGCTCACTCATGCGTTCGCTTTGGTACGCGAAATCTTCTTCGGTTTGCGCGCGGTTCAGCAGTATTTTTTCGAGCTTATTGATTTCATGCGACATCACAACCCTTGCATATTCATGATTGCCTAGTTTGGAGGTGATTTCTTTTAAGTCTTGAAGCGCTAAGGCTTTGGTTTGCATCGCGTGAATGTAATGCAAGGCCATTTGTTCTTCGTCGCTGGTGCACAACGCTAAGGTTTGCTCGAAATTGGCAGGAGCAGAGAGTTTCATGCTGAGGTATGAACTGCTTCTTTTGGCCGAACAATTGACGTATACTTTGGCAAAATAATAGTTGGCTTGCGCGGTTTTGCCAAGCTCGGATAGGATGCCAGCGTAATGTTCCATAGCCCAGTAACTCAGCATGCTTTTTTTTGTTTCAAAGTACTTTTTGAAATTTAAAATAAAGGGATTGTACTGCTTGCTGTAGCGATACAACTTTAACAACTGAAAAGCATAGCGTTCTTTGATAAATACGTCCGTGTTGGCCTTTATTTGCGCTGTGGCTTCATTGATCAGTGGCGTAAAATCGCTCATTTGGATTTGTATGGGTTCGTCGTCCCAGGGATCTGATTTGTAATTCTCCAGGAGTTGCTCCACCTTTAACGCAAAAATGATACAAGCAACAAATTGGCTTTCTTTAAGCGGGGCTTGTAGCGCTTTTAATCTTGTTTTACGGAGTTGCAGTAATTCCTTTTCTTGTACATCATATTTTGCTTCGCCTCTATAAATAAACGAAATGATATCTTCGCGTCGGTACGCATGCTCTAAAAACGTGACCCAGCTGTCTGCATTTTGAAAACGCAGGTTGTCCGAATTGTATAGCTCTTGATTGTAATACCAAGCGTTATAGCTGGTGTTGTGCTTGCCGTGCTCCAATACGAGGTCGCGGTCAAATAGCATGTCGTATTCCATATAAGGACTCCATGCACAGGCCAGCGCTTGAAAAGCAATGACAAAACTAAGGAACAAGGCGACCGATCGCTGATAAAGTGTGGGCATGGTAGGTTTTTAAATGTGCTTGACTGAGATGGTAATAAATAACTTGTCCAAATTGAAGCTTTGTCTGACGCAATTGGTCAGCCAAACGATAAAGTTCTTTGACCGAAGAGCTTTCAAGCCTTATGATATCGCCTTTACAAAAATTGGTTTCATTGATTATGGTGTCTTTCTTCATCAAAAAGGAGTTTTCTGCAATCGGGATGACGAAAGTTGGATCAAGCGAAGCTTTGGTGAGGTCATTTGAAATCACGCTTAATTTACCCAAGCGAAAAATCAGTCCCCATTGAAAAATAGGCAAGGCTAAATCAAGTTGCAGCGGATAGCTACTGTTTTCATTGATATACTGTTCAAATACTTTACTTGATACAATTGAGTTTGGAGTCGTGATCTTGTCGATGTCATCCATGTTGTAGCACATGAGGAGTCCTTTTTTGACCGGTGGAATGCCCGTACTTTCTTGGTATTTAATTTGGTGCAGCCTGATGGTACAAGCCAACTGGATGTCACCAAGTTGAGACTGGAGGTCTTTCAAGAAGTTAAAGTAAGTTGTTTTTGTGCGGGCAGACCAATCGCAATCTAATTGCATTTCCTTGATTTTCAAGTGCTGCTTTTTTGAAATGGAAAGGACGAGTTTAGCGATGTTTTCAGCTAATTTAGAAGTGTTTTTGGTCGCGTTGAAGACTTCGTTTTGAACGAACACACAAGGCACAATTTCTATTGGACTTCCTTGCTTAAACTCGATTTTGGAGATGGGTGTAGCTACCCGATTTTCATCCAAAACCACATCAAAAAACTTGACATACAAGCGCTTGGTACCACAAGCCTGAAGTTTGGTATTTTGTTCTTTGCTTAAATTAAATTGCTGTTTCCAGTAGTAGAACGATACGGGCGGGTGTTCGGACTGCGAGCAAGAAAGCAGAAAGATGCTCAGCACGAGTAGGGGTAAAAAAGAAAAGCTTCTGCGAATTAAAGGGGTATCGGTGTTCATCTGCTTATCTAAAATTAAGGATTTTGCGCAAGCACTCCAAAAAGTATAAGAAACTTCTCAAATAAGTTTGCTTAATTTTGAGCATGACGCAAATGCAACAACTGATTGACGAGCTCGGCCTCTTGCCGCACCCCGAAGGCGGCTTCTACAAAGAAACGTACCGCTCCGAACAAACACTCGATGGCGCCGAGCGCCAACTACTGACGTCTATCTACTTCTTATTGAGCGCCGACAACGTCTCCAAGTTTCACCGCATCAAGAGCGATGAGCTCTGGTATTTCCATACAGGTAGCCCGCTGGTTGTCCATACGCTCTCTGCACACGGCCACGAGCAACACCACCTCGGCTTGGACGCTACTAAAGGCCAACAACCCTTTTTATGGATTCCAAAAGACACCATCTTTGGCAGCTCCATTGACCAAGAAAATGGCTTCGCACTCGTCTCCTGCGCCGTCGCACCCGGCTTCGACTTCCGCGATTTTGAACTCTTCGACCGCGCTACTTTGCTCGCGGCTTATCCGCAACATAGCGAGATTGTGGAGCGCTTGACGTGATGCGTGGGATGTAAATGCAATAAAGTGCTCTCGTTTATGTAATTGTCAATCAAAATAATGCTCTTTTTTGCACTGCGAATTATTCTTGAAGTTAATAAATCCAAAACTACACAAGCTAATTGTCCAATTAGAGAAATTAAGATAAAAAACGAGCAGGAGTAGGGGATATTACGGAATTTTCCTTTCCCCTATTCGAAATATAAAAATGGTAAATGGGCGAAAAAAAGTTTGATACGCAACAATACTTTAGGAATTTGCTAGAACTAATTGATATTGAATGGATTACAAGGCTAATTTTAAAAATACACTATACTCAATTTTGAAAATACACCATACTCAATTTTGAAAATGCACTAGTACCAATTTTGAAAATGCACTATTTATGATTTTGAATTTACCGCACTACCACCACAAAACCCTGATGCATTTCATTGACCGTATTGGCGGGGTTAAAGTACACGACATACGTGTAGACGCCGTCGAGCACAGGTAGGCCGGTTCTTTGGTCGGTTCCGTCCCAATTGAATTGAGTAGGTGAGAACTCAGCGATGATATTGCCCCAGCGGTTGAGGATCCAGCCGCGTTCGAGTACGCCATTTTGAAAGACGATTTCGAAGGTGTCATTGACGTCATCACCGTTGGGTGTAAATACGTTGGGAATATAGATGACAGGAGGTTCGGTAATACAAGAGGTTTCTTGGACTTGTACTGTATGCAGGATGCTGCAGCCGTTGGCATCTGTTTCTGTCTGCGCTATATTTTGGGTGTTGTAGATCCATTGGTTAAAGACCCAGACGGAGTCGAACTCACAAAGGGTTATGGTTTCATTGATGTTGGATGTATTGTATAAATTCAGGTTGGCGGTATGCGTGCTATCGCACAAATTGACATCTAAATAAGACTGGGAGTAGGTACCTGGGTTGCTTTGCCAATTGCCGTTGATGAAGATGGAATCGCCGGGGCAAATGGTAAGGGTTTCGGAAGTGAGTTGAGGCGTGCAGCCATTTGTTACCATAATAAAAATACACTGTGTGTCGGCACAAATTCCGGCGCCTAGCGCATAACACACTTGCCAAGTGCCCACGCCAGCTAGTTGTGGGTTGAAACTCCCTGCAGCACTAAGGCAGGCGCCACAATCTGCATTCCAGACACCTCCTGAGTTCAAGGCCTGAAGCTGTTGTGCTGGAACTTGGTTAGAGAATGGGCCGGCAGCTGAAATGGCTGCATTGGGCAAGGCGGCTCCTGCGCCAATGGAGTAGGTTTCTGTTTCGCTGCAACCGTTGGCTCCGGTGACGGTGAGTGTGTAGCTGCCCGGGCATAAGTTGGCGATCCCGCTGCTGGTAGCGCCTGTAGACCACGCATAGGTATAAGGTGCAACGCCGTTTGAGATGGTGGTGGCAATGGCTCCGTTGCACACGTTGCTGCAACTTTCGTTGGTCAGGGTTTCGGTGATGGTGAGGCTTGGTGCATTGCTGCAACTCGGATTCATGCTGCCAATCCAAGACGCATTGGCGGTGTTGTTTGGTGCACCTGGTGTTTGGCCAGTGGCAACGGCTGCACTGGTCCAGTTGGCGCTAAGGTTCCAGTCATTGGAACTATTATTTGTGAACGAAAATACTTTTGCTGCTGCTGTACCCGCAAAATAAACGATGGAATTATTGGAGTTGTTTCCCCAACTCACCGCATGATAGGGCGCTCCGGTAACAGGGAAAGTTTGCACTTGAAAGGAATCGTCTGAATTGGCCATAGCGAGTGGAGACCAAGAACCACCGGACGTCCAGTTGATGTCGGGCGGATAATTTTGATTGGTGAGGGTGGGGCTCGTGGTCGTTTTTTCTAGCAAAGTTGAACTCGCTGGAATAACCAAGCGGCAATTGCCATCGTTTAAACTGAGGTCGTCTGGGGGCAAACCCGTATTTGGGCTGAGTTCGTTGTAAACCACAATGAGCGTACCTTGCGGTACATTTTGCCAAAATGCGGTATTGGCAAATCTGATGGCACCTGGCGCAATACCTGTTGCCGAACCCGTTGCAAAATTCCCGTTGTTGTCGTCGATGATGACTTTTCGCAAATCAAAGCCCGGTATGGGGCTTGTGCAAGTAGGTGTACCAACCACCACAAATTCAACGTATTCACTGGTGCCTGTGCCCTGAGAAACTTCATTGATGATCAAATGCTGCGCTTGAAAACCTGAAAATAGTAAGGATAAAAAGCTTAGAATAAAGAGCTTATTCATTGATGAGTTGGTAAACTTAAATCTTACAATGGTTTTGGTGCTAACAGTGGTTCACCTCAAGGAAGTCATTGTGAAATTTCTCTGCGAAATTAAGCTAACTATCCGTAATAATACAACTAGAAGGATGATAAAATTGTTAAGAAGTGACGGCCATAAGGGTTCAGGATGAATTGAAACACTTACGCAACTTTTTTGAAGGGGCAAACGTCAGGGAAGGGAACCATTCAAACTCCATCCCTTGAAAACACTTTTATTTCTCCTCAGCTCATTCATCATCACGGCAAGCACTGCGCTCGCACAGGTCAATGCCATCAATTTGCTTTATAATTCAATCCCGGGTGTTGGCTGCTACTCCAGCATGTCCGTTTGTACCACAACAGGTGCTTTGCCTGAGTCAGGTGCCGAAATTATTGTCGACTGGACCGACGGCGACAGCGATACACTCACGGTATTTTCAGCCCCAAACAGCCAAAATTGCTATCTATTTGAACATGCGTATAGCCAAGTAGGCGTATACAACGCACTTGTAACTGTACACAGCGCCACCGCTGGCGGCCAACTCGCAGGGAGTTCTATCATCGAATGGGTCATTCCCACAACCAGTGCATGTGGCTACTTCAACCTGATTTCAATTTTGAATCCAAGCGGCAATTTTCTACAAAACGTACCTTATGATGTCACAGACAATGCTGGTGTGGTCACGACTATTTATCCGCAGATTTCATTTGGAAATCCTTATTACACAGAATTAAATGTGGCTAACACGCCTTACACAGTTGGTGTGAGTAATGCTTGGTTGCAAAACAACGGGTATACCCAAACTTCTCCCGATTTTGTCATCAATGCTTTTGCTTCCAACGGGCAAGCGCTCGGCGTCCCGATGAATATGACCATTACTTGTTCCTCAAGCGGTACTGTTTCAGATCTAGAAGTCACTTCTGCCGCTGCTTTTCAGTTCTTAGCGCCCTTGCAAACGGGTCAGGTGAGCGTTCAAGTTTGCAATGTTTCTTGCGGGAACTATGCCAACAGCGTCATCAAAATTGCCTTGCCTACAGGTGTTGTGCCAGACCTCAGTAACTTATCTTCGGCTACATATCAAAACGATACCGTGACAATTGTCGAAATGTATTTGTCTGGCTGCATGACTTATTATTTCCCATGTGCGTTTGCAGGAAACACCCCAGCAGGCACCCAATTGAATTTTTCGGCCAGCGTACTTGCACAAGGCGAGCAAGACCTACAGTTCAACAGTGCCAATTTTGCTGCTGTAGTCCTCAATTCGTATGACCCCAACGACAAACAATGCCATTTACCGACGAATATCCTTCCGTTTGAACAAGAAGACCTGGGCTACACTGTTCGCTTTCAAAATGACGGCAACTACCCTGCTTTGAATGTCGAAATCCGCGACACCATCTCCACTAATTTGGATCTGTCTACCTTCCGTTTGATCGCCGCAAAGCATCCGGTGACCTATTCCATCAACCCAAGCTCCAGAGAAATTGTATTTCGCTTCAGTGGCATCCAATTACAGCCCTCACAAGACAACCTAGAGGCGAGCCAAGGCTATGTGAGCTATTCCATCGAAGAAGTACCGAATTTGCCTTTGAATGCCGTCATAGAAAACACCGCCTACATCTATTTCGACTTCAACCCAGCGATCATCACCAACACCACCTTCAATATCAATGGTTTTGTAGGTTTAGCAACTGCCGAGCAAGAAGAAATCACGCTCTATCCAAACCCAAGCAGCGACGGCTTTTACATCAAAGGCCTACCGCAAGGCGAAGTCTCTATTTACAGTGTTTCGGGCCAATTCATCATGCGACAATCTTTCGATGCCACCACCAAAATCGACCTCTCTGAAATGGAGTCAGGTGTTTATTTGGTGCAGGTTGAAGGGAAGGGTGTGGTGTTTGTTTCCAAGATGGACTAAGGATCGGAGGTTTTACTTACGTCAAAATTGAGTTCAACATACTTTCTACGGACAGTTTATCTAGTTTGGAAAAGGCAAACCACTTTTTACCCAGATCTTTAAGCGAAGCACCTAAATGATAGATGTCGTTTTGGTCAATAATTAAAAAGCGGTCGTGGCTTTTGTTAAATTCTTTCCATTCAAAGTTTCCATATTGCTCATTTGCTTTTTTCAAGTCCAAATCAAGTTGTAAGCTTTTGCTTTTTGAGAGCAAAGAGACAGCAACATACTTATCCTTTTTGGTTAAATGCAATAAAGTGCTCTCGTCTATGTAGTTGTCAATCAAAATAATGCTCTTTTTTGCACTGCGAATTATTCTTGAAGTTAACTCGTAAGCATCAAAAACCTGACCTTCGAAAAAGATACCTTGGGTGGGGATGAACCGTCAAGTATTCCTTGACAGTTGAACGCTCTTCTAATTCATTTTCTTTGAAGCAATTTTTGATGTGTAGACTTACGTTTTGCTTTGATTGTTTGAACAATAATGCCATTTGTTCTTGACTCAGCCAAACTGTTTCATCCTCAAATTTTACTTCAATTCTTTCTGTTAATTCATCTGGTTGGTAGAGGATTATTTCATTTTTCATAGCCTGAATTGCACCTCAAAACTACCAAACGCCTTTTCCAATTAGGATTAAAACTAGAAAAAAGTTAAGGTCAGATAGGGGTATTTACGGAAGCGGTGTTTATCTAGTAAGGAATCAAGACAACGGCGCAGCGTTCATTTTGACGAAGATGTAGGCGTTTAGACTTATAGCGATGATCAACCATAACAAGTACGGAACAATAGCGAGCGTCCAGGCTTTTTGAATGCGGCTGAACTTGATGGCAATCAAAAGCACACTCAAGAAGAGCCCCACGATGACCAATAGCCCCATGTCTACGTTCTGAAAATAGAAAAACACCGGATTCCAAGCCACGTTCAATAACCACTGCACGCCGTATAAGCGCACAACCAAGCTTTTGTGTTTTGCCCCGTTTGTCCATAGTTTGCCCATGTAAAAAGCAAAGCAGATCATGATGAAAGTCCAGGCCGCTCCAAAAACCCATCCGGGCGGCGTCCAAGGTGCTTTATTGAGATTTTGATACCATTCAGACGAAACGCCACTGCCTGTAAATAAACCTCCGACAGCTAATGCTGCAAAGTTGAGGAGTAAGAAAAGAAATGTCGGAAGTGTGTTTTTAGTCATCTGGTTTTTTTCTAAAGTTAACAATTTATAGGATGTTTATTTATGGATAATATTTGTAAAAATCCGGCAACACAAAGTGTATAAAATTAAGTTTCTCGTATTTTTTATCAGCTTGCAAGCTTTGCTGCATGTTGGAAAAGCGCAAGTGATTTTGGATTCAATTGCTAAACCTAAAAAAGTCATTGGTTTTGCCCCTTTGGCAGATAGCATTCCAAAGGATAATTGGTTTGTTTGTCTTGCCCTTATTATATTACACCCCAGATACGCGCTGGGCAGCCGGAGCAGCCGGGGTTTATTATTTTAAAGTCAAGCCGAAGCTCCCTACTGACGACTTTCCTAGGGTTTCGTACCTTCAATTCTTAGCCGATTACACTCAAAACAGACCGCTAGACACCTGGGCCACTTGGCAGGTATTTACCCGCAATGAAAATTTCTTACTGAAGGGCGATATCCGGTATAGAGATTTTCCGGATCGATTTTATGGCATCGGAAACAATACCGACATGACCCAAGAAGAGAAATACAGCTACTACTTATTTGTACTCAAATCACTGCAATTAAAGAAGATCAAACCTGGCTTTTTCTTGGGCTTTAATTATGAATTGGAATATGAATACGGCTTCAACTATACGCCCGGCGGACAACTCGAAAATGGTAGCATCACCGGCTACCAATGTGGGGTAGGTTCTGCACTGGGTTTGGTAGGTGTGATCGACACACGAGACAATATCATTAATCCATACAAAGTTCGCTTGGCAGAAGTCTCCACTTACTTTTTCACGCAGCCCTTAGGCTCCACTTTTTCTTTTCAGGTATTGAACGGCGTTTACCAACAATATTGGCAACTCAAGCCCAAACATATTTTAGCCTTTCAACTCAAAACCCGCTTCTCCTTCGGAGACGTTCCTTTCTTAGATCTATCCACACTCGGCAACGACGACATCTTGCGCGGCTACCCCAAAAACCGTTTCAGAGACCGCCATATTGCCGCAACCCAACTCGAGTACCGCTTCCCTTTATGGTGGCGCTTCGGAGCTGTCGCTTTTGCAGGTGTAGGCGACGTCTTTGGTCCAAATTCAGATCTAAGCACCCAAAATCTCAAATATTCAATAGGTACCGGCCTGCGCTTTGTTGTCGACCCCGCCGAACGCCTCAACATCCGCCTAGACTACAGCTACGGAACCGAAGGCGGGTACTTTTATTTTGTGGTTGGGGAGGCTTTTTAGAATTGTTTTAATTGATTCTTAGAAAAGGTGTACTCTGCGCTATAAAGGTAGTCACCAAAATTGAGGTCGTACCAGGGAGAATTGCCGTCGTCTCCCACTAATATTTGAATATCTTGAGCCGGCATATAACTCTGTGCAAGTATGAATTTTACTGCACCATTTTGATCTGTGCATTTGTCAACCACTACTACCGCATGCCCAGGTGACCCTCCCTTGATGAAAACATCTCCAATTTGTAAATCTTTTGCTTCTTTGGCTTTTAATTGTTTGTCTAAAGAAAGCGTGCTGGCATACGCGAAAACCTTCTCGAGATAGGACCATAAATTGGCTTGAGTGGGTGTTTTTCCAACTAAGTAATTGTCATAACGAAAGTTAGTGCCATTCACAAAAAGAAATTCGATCTCTGAAAATCGATTTTGCTCAAATAAATATGTAGCGCGCAAGCGCATGATCGCATCGGCACATTGGTGATTTTTGTTGCCATAAATTGGTAAATCGACAACAGCACAATAGGCGGCTGTATTCGCTTTAAGCGTACCATCAAAATGAAGTACTTTGGTCCCGTGAGGTTTTAATGGTAAGTTCTGAAGGTAATGCGCCCAAGAATTGTTCGTTGAGCTTGAACGGTTGAATCCTTCGGGTGTCTCAAAGCGTGTCATGATGGTCTTGCCATCCTCATCAATCAAGATTTTTTGGTTTGGCGCTGCATCAACTTGCTTCTTCAAATGGCCCTCTTTTTGATCTGAGGTATGTCCACACGCAAAAAACAAAACGATTAAGGAAATGCCGATTTGAATCGTTGTTAAAATTTTCATTTTGAATAATTGCTCTACTTCAGCAGTTCTGCTTTGTAGGTTTCAAATTTCAATTTTGAATCCGTGTTTTTCTGAATTTCCTTTTTGTATTTGGAGATTTTGTAGGCACCTAGAACTAAGTACAATAGATAGAAAAACACAGCCATTCCCATTCCCATTAACCCTGTCGACTCAATCGTTGCAATGTCTTTAGCAGTTTCAGTAGGAAGGTTCCCACTGAAAAGCTTTGGATTGTTATAAGTCATGACGCCGTTAAAAAAGGTAAATCCAAGAAGAAACACATAAAGTACATTTATGATCGTGTAGATCAGTTGTTCACCTAAATAAATAGCTCTTAATCCAATGAGCGTTAGAAGGTATGCAACACCCATATTCTTTTCAGACAATTTGGTCTCAGTAGTACTAAAATGAGAAATTACGGTGTCAATGTAGGTTAAGTGTTTTTGTTTAATCCTTTTGTAATTTTCAGCATTGTTTTGGTCTAACTTTTCAAGTTGCTCTTGATATTCCTGCGGTAATTGTGCTTTACAAAAATCAATCTTGTTATCTAATTCATAAAAAAGCTCTTGCCATTCAAAATCTTCTGGATCGGTGTTTTCCGCCTTTTCGACCAAATTTGCTAAATGACGATAGGTTTTTTCATCGTTAGCGAGCAATTCAAAGTTTAAAACTTGGTTGTAAACTGGTTCTTCTGTATTGACAATTTGTTGTTGGCGACGCCCTCTAGTTGCTCCTGAAACTACCGATCTATATGCATCACGGCCCAATTCACGGCCAATTTGATTGATGAAAGAATTAACAAGACTCATGGATATTATAACAAGAAAATGTTTAATGTAGTAATTTAATAAATAAGTAGATATGATGTCAACTCACCGCCTGTACTTCCCCCTCGTATGGTAGTAATACCTTGACCTATTTTGTCTTCTCACCGCATTTTTGTGCAAGCTTATTTTTCTTCTGACATATCCCTTTCTTATCTTTCCGGTGCGCGTAATACTCGGTTTGACATACGTGCCGCCAGCAGAATCTGAACGTTTTAGGTCGCAAGCCGCAATATTCAATAAACCGAGTCCAATTCCAAACAAGACCAATACTTGAAAAAGAAAACTTTTTGAGGTTATGTGATGAAGTGATGCTATAGGGAAACCGAATTTCATAGGAGGTGAATAATGTCAGATTAAAATTAAAGATAAACAGAAAGTAGGTAAAATGGAATTATTGCGTTTGGAGTAAATAAAACTTTTCTTCAGTAAAATTACGGGGGTGGTTTAAACATTTAAAATGTTCTTAAGTTGCAGAAGAACAAAATGGAAAAGATAAAGCTGCTTATGGAAGAGAGATTGTCAAAAAGGTTTCACTTGAATTGTCTACTGAATTTGGCAAAGGTTTTTCAGAAACAAATATCAAGTATTTCAGACAGTTTTATTCGGCTTTTCCCGAGTGGTTTGGTCACGCATTGAGTGACCAATTAAAAGTAACGCCATTGAATCGATTAACTTGGACACACGTTCGACAAATTTTACGAGTGCCATCCAAAGAGGCTCAATTGTAGTATTTACAAGAAGCCGCTCAACAAAATTGGTCTGTGAGAACCTTGGATAGAAACATTGCTACCCTTTATTACCAAAGACTTATATCTTCCCAAAAGAAAGAGATTGTGTAGCAAGAAATGAAAGAAAAGACGGCACAATTTACAGGTGAACCAGATGAATTCATCAAAAATCCGACAGTACTGGAGTTTTTGAATTTACCCACAAGTAAAGCGTTCACCGAATTGGAGTTAGAACAAGTATTGATTGAAAATCTACAACACTTTTTATTGGAATTAGGCAAAGGATTTACGTTCGTGGCGCGTCAAAAACACATTCGTACGGAAACGGCAGATTTCTTTATCGATTTTGTTTTTTACAACTTCATCTTGAAGTGCTTTGTCATCGTTGAGCTGAAAACCAATAAATTGACACATCAAGACCTTGGACAATTAGACATGTACGTGCGTATGTTCGACGACTTGGAACGACTAGAAAGTGACAACCCGACAATTGGAATTCACTTGTGTACGGAAACCGACCAAACCATTGCTAAATATTCCGTCTTGAATGAGAGTATGCATTTATTTGCCAACAAGTATTTACCGTTTTTACCGACCGAGGAAGAACTTATTGCCGAACTTGAGCGTGAAAAGTTAATTGTCCAACGACGATTAGAAAATGAAAAGTAACATCAGGTGAACAGAAGATTTCATTTTGTTTAATATGATACCTAGGAAATCCCAGAAAATAAAAAAGCGTAATCTCTTTATATAAAAGTGATTACGCTTTAACCTTGTGGACTTAACTGAGCTGTTTTCGAACCGGTTTGTGGAAGGTTTGGAAATCATTTACCTTAAAACTTACTTGATTAAATGTACGAACCCATGTCCTGTTTTACCAGCTTTGGTAGTGAATTTATAGGTGTAAACTCCATCGGCAAGCTCTTGACCATTTTGACTATTCCCATCCCAATTGTTTTGGTAATTTGAAGAGGAGAATACTACATTTCCCCAACGGTTGAGGATAATGACCTCTGTGTTTTCTGGTAAATTTTTAATTTCAAAAAAATCATTGATACCATCACTATTCGGCGTAAATACATTGGGGAATTCAAATTCAAGAATCGATGTGGAAGAGTCCGAGCAATCAAACAAGTTAATATTTTGCGTAATAGTTTCTGTATAACAATCAAATTCAACAATAGCCGTTATTTGATAAGTTCCTATTTCAGAAAAGAGATGGCTTGGATTTAAATCCGATGAACTATTATTTGCTCCTGAAGTTGGATCATCAAAATTCCAACTTATTTGGTTAATCGTTGATGTTGTTGCAATAGAAAATGAAATAGAACTCTGAATACACGAATCAGGGAGAAATGTAATGAGTGAACTAGCCGCAAATCCCCCAAGAGGAACTTGAGCAGGCAAGCCTAGTTGGCATGTTGCGGGACTAAAACTGACCGCATTATCTTCATAACCACAACCTAACCCCAATGAATTAGGACTTGAGATTGCATCCAGCCTCCCAGCGTTACCTATTGCCACATACAATTTATTGTTTGGAGCTTGTTCGATTTGTAAACAGGGATAAACGTTGGGCTCAAGAATTGGAGAATAAATCAAGGTGTTTGAAGATTCTATGGCAGCTGAAGTGTAGGTGCTTAAATTTAATTGATAAACTGAATTGATATTTGTATAGTAAAATTTTGATCCATCGGGAGAAAAACAAGCGCCATACTTTCTGAGAAATGGAGGAGTGGAATCATCCGTAACATTAACCGTAAGTGGGTTACTTACAACTCCCGTTGTCTTATTGAAATCGAAAAATTCAATGCGGTCACTCCAATCTACAGGCATACCAATCCGATTTCCATCAGGAGACGCATCCATTGCTCCAGACCAAGCTTCAGTCGCCCCGAAGGGAGCACTCGCAAAATTTGAACCCACTGCACTTACAACAGGTTGTGCAGTAACACCACATGCATCAATTTTCCAAGCTAAAAATTCATTCGCATTCTTTTTATGAGCAATCACCCA
>JBEEKN010000056.1:0-15980 GCA_041168605.1 Bacteroidota bacterium
AAGAAGTTATGTGCGCAAAAGCCGTTAAAAGTTCAGATAAGCCCAAGTTTTCAAAAGAAACCTACGTCAAGTGGTACAAAGACATGCTCTTGATCCGCAAATTTGAGGACAAAACAGGGCAGTTATATATCCAACAAAAATTTGGCGGATTCTGTCACCTTTACATCGGACAAGAAGCGATTGTTGTTGGTACAGCAAGCGCTTGCCAACCAGACGACAAGCACATGACAGCCTACCGCGACCACGCACACCCGATTGCATTGGGAACAGATCCACGCGTACTCATGGCTGAACTTTATGGCCGCACCACAGGCTGTTCAAAAGGAAAAGGTGGTTCTATGCACTTTTTCGATAAAAAAGTAAATTTCATGGGTGGCCACGGTATTGTGGGTGCTCAAATTGGGATGGGAGCTGGTGTTGCATTTGCAGAAATGTACAAAGGCACCAAAAACGTCGCTTTTGTTTCTATGGGCGATGGCGCTGTGCGTCAAGGAATGCTCCACGAAACCTTCAATATGGCCATGAACTGGAAAATCCCAGTCATTTTCATCATTGAAAACAACAACTACGCCATGGGAACGTCTGTAGAGCGCACCACCAACGTCACAGATCTTTCACAAATTGGTCTTTCTTACGGAATGCCGTCGAAAATTGTCAATGGCATGCGTCCAGAATCTGTTCACGAAGCCATCGAAGAAGCGGCTACCCGCGCACGCAACGGCGAAGGCCCTACCCTGCTCGATATCCGTACTTATCGCTACAAAGGACACTCGATGTCTGACCCACAAAAATACCGCACGAAGGATGAGGTTGCCGAATGGATCGAACAAGACCCAATTGAGCATTGCTTGCGCGTGATCAACGCCCAAAAATGGCTTTCCGAAAAAGAACTCGCAGACATCGACGCTTGGGTCAAAAAAGAAGTTGAAGAATCTGTAGCTTTTGCAGAAAACTCACCTTACCCAGAAGCGCATGAACTCTACGAAGATGTTTATACGCAAGCAGATTACCCTTATATCAAAGAATACTAAAACCCAAATAAAAAGACATGGCTGAAGTAGTATACATGCCCAAATTAAGCGACACCATGACAGAAGGTGTTGTTGCCGCCTGGACAAAAAACGTTGGTGATGCAGTTAAATCCGGTGAAGTACTCGCCGAGATCGAAACAGACAAAGCCACAATGGAATTTGAGTCTTTTTACGATGGTGTTTTGTTGCACATTGGTGTAGAGACCGGAAAAACGGCCCCTGTGAATAGCATTTTAGCGATCATCGGTGCAGCCGGTGAAGACATCTCTGCGCTTTTAGCAGCGGAGAGTGCGCCGAGCGCAAGTGCGGCTCCTGAGCCAGCGCCAGTTGCTGCTGCTCCTGTACCAGCTCCTGTCAGCACACCAGCACCTAGCCCTGCTCCTGTTGCTGCTCCCGCAGCGGCACCTGTTGCTGTTGCCAATAACTCAGACCGTGTATTTGCTTCTCCATTGGCCAAAAAGTTAGCAGCAGAACGCGGTATCGATATCCAAGCAGTTGGCGGTACTGGCGAAAACGGCCGCATCGTAAAGCGCGACGTAGATCATTACGTACCTTATACCCCAGCAGCCAACGCGCCAGCTTATAGCCCACCTCCTATGGGAACTGTCTCCTATACAGACGAGCCCGTTTCGCAAATGCGCAAAACCATTGCACGCCGCTTGGCAGAAAGCAAATTTACCGCACCTCACTTCTACCTCACTTTAGACATCGATATGGATGCCGCTATGGCGATCCGCAAAGGCTTGAATAGCCTCGATGGCGTAAAGGTATCTTTCAACGATATGGTGATCAAAGCCGTAGCCATGGCCTTGCGCAAGCACCCGGCAGTGAATAGCGCCTGGATGGGCGATTTCATTCGCCGCAATGACCACGTCAACATAGGTGTTGCTGTTGCTGTAGAGGATGGCTTACTTGTTCCTGTTGTGCGTTTTGCCGATGGCAAGGGCCTCACTCAAATTTCTGCTGAGGTAAGAGAATTTGCACAGAAAGCCAAAGACAAAAAATTACAACCAAGCGATTGGGAAGGCAACACCTTCACTATTTCGAACCTCGGTATGTTCGGCATCGAATCCTTTACTGCAATTGTGAATCCGCCAGACGCTTGTATTTTAGCGATTGGAGGCATCAAGGCAGTACCGGTAGTGAAAAACGGTCAGGTTGTGCCAGGAAATGTCATGAAAGTGACGCTTTCTTGCGACCACCGCGCTGTAGACGGTGCTTCTGGAGCTGCTTTCTTACAAACCTTCAAGACCTACATGGAGCAACCAGCTGCCATGTTGTTGTAAGCAGCAGTCTTTCTCGTAAAAAAAGCATTCTTGCTATAAATCTTTGTGAATGGCATGGACGTCATTGTGGTTCTCCTCAATTCGGTCCTTGATGACCTGTATGGACTTTGCCAAGATGATCAACTCGGGGCTCGTGTGTTTTCTGAGCCAAAACCAACTTTCTTGCTCGTGTTCTACCGCCATGGCTATATGATACAACACATCGTAGCCAAATTGCTGTAGCCATTTTTGAGCCTTCTCGTTTCCTTCAGCCGCACTGATCATCGCCATAATTTCTGGGTAGCCTTTTTTGAGCAGCCATTGCCTTGCGGGGTCGTGTAGCCTGATGGCTTGTGTGGCCATCCAGAGTTCGGGGTAGCCATTTTCTTGCAGCCAATTGTGCAAAGTCGAATGGCCGTCCACCGCTTTAGCCCAAGCGAGGATCACGAGTGATGGATAAGAAAGAGTATTCGCTTTCATCGTTTAGAAAAACCAAAGTGCTACGCCAATAGCGGTGAGTACGCAAATGAGGTCCACCAAAAGCATGGTGCCTAAGGTGTAGCGCGTATTGCGCACTTGAATCGATCCAAAATAAACAGCAATGACATAAAAAGTAGTTTCGGCCGAACACTGAAAAATAGACGACAGCCTTCCGGCCAAGCTATCAGGCCCAAACTGATTCATGGCATCGAGCATAAATCCGCGAGAACCCGAACTGCTAAAAGGACGCAACAAGGCCACAGGCAATGAGTCGGTGATTTCTTTGCTCACACCCACATAGCGAAAAACCTCAGAAATACCTCCGGCAATGAGCTCAAACAAGCCAGAATTGCGAAAAACCGAAATGGCCACAAGCATACCGAGTACGTAAGGGAAAATCTTGACACCGGTATCCAAACCAGAGCGCGCGCCTTCTACAAATGCATCAAAAACTGTTGTTTCTTTCTCTTTGAAACGCGCTTCATTTTTAAATGCAAAAAGAAGTGTCAACACAATAATGGAAAAGAGCAAAATGCCTGAAAAGTTACCCGTAAAGTAATTTTTCTCGACCAAATTGAGCGACCCCACATAAAAAAGCAAACCAAAGATGGCGCCTATGATGCCCATAATGACTCCTAACAGCAAACCGCTCTTGAAGGAAATGCGCTGGCGCAAACCCACAATAAAGAACGCCGCTAAAGTGCCAATAAAAGAGGTGATGATACAAGGCAGCATGACATCTGCCGGATTGGCCGCATTTGCTGCTGCGCGGTAACCAATAATAGAGGTGGGGATCAGCGTGAGCCCAGCTGCATGCAAACACAAAAACATAATTTGCGCATCAGAAGCCTTGTCTTTCTCTGAATTGAGTTCTTGTAAACTCTCCATGGCCTTGAGCCCAAAAGGTGTGGCAGCGGAGTCTAGACCGAGGAAATTGGCCGAGAAATTCATGGTCATGTAGGTAATCGACGGATGCCCAGCGGGTACCTGCGGAAATACTTTTGAGAAAAACGGACTCAGGCGCTTGGCCAAACGCTCGGTGGCGCCAGAATCAATGAGGAGTTGCATGATGCCCGCAAAAAAGGCGAGGTAAGCCATCAAGGGCAAAATGAGGTCAAACAAACTGTTTTTTGCCGTGACCAACAAACCGTCAGATTTCTGAACACCCGAATAGATCATGACGGTTTTTTCTTTCAGCACGTAGGTGGTATCGGCGTCTTTCTCGTTTTTGTTTACGATAAAAGTAGCATCTGGCGAGGCTTTGATACCCGTTTTAACCGCTGAAGGCAACTTCCAATGGTAGGTTTCTTTGATGAGAATGGGGTCATCTTTTTGACCATTCAGCACATAATCAATACTGTAAAACTGTCCTGAGAAAACAGCGAAAAGCACAAATAAAATAGAGCTGATGAAAATGACCAGCCAAAAACGACTCAATACCATATAACGAAATTGCACAAATTCTATCAATGACCAACAACTCCCAACAAAAAGAATTAACATGTGTTATTGAATTAAGCACCATTCTATCCTTTACTTTGCACAAAAAAACATCATGAAAACCGTTTTTCATTCTGAAGCCTCGCGCGGACACGCAGACCACGGCTGGCTCAACGCCAAGCACTCATTTAGTTTTGCCTCTTGGTACAACCCAGAACGCATCCATTTTGGCATGCTGCGCGTTCTCAACGACGATATCGTTGCAGGCGGAATGGGCTTTGGCAAGCACCCTCACGACAACATGGAAATCATCACGATTCCTTTAAGTGGTGCCATTCAACACCAAGACAGCATGGGTTTTAGTGAAATCATTGAGGCAGGTGAAGTGCAGGTGATGTCTGCAGGAACGGGTATTTACCACAGTGAATTCAACCCCAAACCAGACCAAGCACTCAATTTATTTCAGATCTGGATTTTCCCCAACCAAAAACAAGTAACGCCGCGTTACGCGCAAAAAAAATACAACCTGACCCACGGTGTTTTTACGCAGCTAGTGGGGCCACAACAAAGCGGCCTAGACACCTGGATTCACCAAGACGCCTGGATTTCTTTAGGGGAGTTTAGTGCCCAAACCACCGTTAACTACGCCATCAACAAACAGAAAAACGGGATTTACCTGATGGTCATTGAAGGAGAAATTCAGATAGGAGCGCAACGCCTACAAAGCAGAGATGCGATAGGAATAAGCGAAATCGAACAGATCGATATCCAAATGGAACAAAACAGCAAAATACTTGTCATTGAAGTACCAATGAACTAAATTCATGAAAGACCAACTTATCCAAGCACTCGAATGGCGATACGCCACCAAAAAATTTGACGCAACCCAACAGCTCGACGCAAACGACAGAGAAACGCTAGAACGCGTACTGCAACTTACACCTACAAGTTACGGACTTCAGCCCTTGCATTTTATCTGGATTGAAGACAGCGCCTTGCGCGCGCAAATCAAGTCGCTGGCTTGGAATCAGCAACAAATTGTAGATGCCTCGGCTGTACTCGTGCTTTGCGCCAAAAACGACCTCGACACCACCTATTTAGACCAACATGCCGACCACATGCGCAACACCCGCGACATGCAAGAGGAACAAATCAAGGGTTTCCGAAGCCACCTTCATACGGCCATTGGTCAGAAACCAGCTGCAGAGATCAAAAGTTGGAACGGCAAACAAGCATACATTGCGCTGGGTCAATTACTGACGGCCTGCGCGCTACTCGAACTCGATGCCACCCCAATGGAGGGCTTTGATCCGCTTGCGCTAGACCAACTCTTGAACTTAGAGGCAGAAGGCTTGCACAGCGTCTTGATTTGCCCCATTGGTAAACGCGCTACAGACGACCACTACCAAGCGCTCAAAAAAGTCAGAAGACCAAAAAATTCCTTGTTCAGCACGCGCTAAACAAAGGATTTTCCTTATATTTGAGGATGTCTCGAATTGTACTGTTTTTTGCCCTCGCTCTTTGCTGCTCCAGCATAAAAGCGTGGTCGGCTCCAAAAATGAGCCAAGCAGACCAACACGAGCTCCAACAAATTCAAAACGAACTCCTGCGCCAAAAAGGCGCTGTTTCTGCCCAACTGCAAGCCAACTACCCTATTTACAACATCGACGGGCGCTGGTATTTATCCATGCTCGGGCGCTGTAACACCCAATTCAAAGCCGAAGAGCTTCAATGGCAGCGCATTTTGTTTCAAAAACCGATTGCAGGGCTGCTTTCACTTAAAGTACCGCTCCAAAAGCTTGCTGCTTTGGCGGGCCTCAAAGGTTTAGACTACCTCGAAATCGCGGGGCGCATCAGCCCCAACCTAGACAAAGCCGTCAAAGACCTCCACGCCGACTCCGTCCATGCAGGCATCGGCCTTCCGCAAGGCTACGCCGGAAAAGACGTCTTCATTGGCGTCACCGACTGGGGCTTCGACTACACCCACCCCGTTTTTTACGACACCCTCATGCAGCAACACCGCATTTACGCCGCCTGGGATCAATTCAAAACCAGCGGGCCTGCGCCCAACGGCTTCTCTTACGGAACCGAATATGCAGATACCCCTAGCCTTTTAGCTGCCGGCGGTGACACCTCCAATATTTACAACTACGGCACACACGGCACACACGTCGCTGGCATTGCTGGAGGCGCAGGCGCAACGAGTCCTTATCGCGGCGTGGCTTTTGAAGCCCAATTTTTGTTTGTTACTTTTCTCGTAGACGAAGGCGCCGTGCTAGACGCTTGGCAATGGATGTATCAAAAAGCACTTGCTGCCGACAAGCGTTTGGTAGTGAACATGAGCTGGGGGCTCTATCATTTTGGCACCCTAGATGGCACCTCTATTTTGAGCCAAGCCATTACCGCATTTAGCAATCTCGGAGTCGTGTTTGTCAATTCCGGTGGCAACAACGGCAATGTCAATTTCCACCTCAAAAAAACCTTCAACAACGACCAACTCAAATCCAGAATAGAATTCTACGACTACGCGGCCAACCCTAATATGTGGGGCCAAAGTATTCACGCTTGGGGAGAAGCCAACCAAAGCTTTGCCAACGGCATTATTGTCACCAACAGCTCTAATGTCCAATTGGCAGAAAGCCCTTACTACAGCACCGCAAGCACTACCGGCTACATCGACACCTTCTTGGTCGTGAATCAAGACACCATTTGGTACAACATTTCTGCCGATGCAGCACATCCGCTCAACGGCAAACCCCAAATGCGCTTGCGCGTCAAAAATACCAACACCAGCTTGCGCATTCAACTCAAATCTACCGCAAGCATCGGCACTGTTCATTACTGGAACGTCACGGAGCTCAGTACCGATGTTGGCAACTGGGGCATGGCCTTTTTGGCAGCCGGCAGCGGCACCACATCCGGCGACAACCAAAACGGCATCAGCGAACCTTCTTGTGCCGACGACGTCATTAGCGTGGGGGCTTACGCCACCCAATACGCCACTAGCTCCGGTTCTTTGGTTGGCGGTGCGTTGGCTTCGTTTTCGAGTAAAGGTCCGCGCTACGACGGCGCCATGAAACCCGATATCGCCGCTCCAGGCGTTGCTATTGCTTCCGCAATTTCCTCTTTCACAACGGGCAACTACACCAGTGTAGCCAACACCAGTTTCAACGGCAGCACCTATCATTTTGCCAAATTCTCTGGCACCTCCATGGCCTCACCAATGGTGGCTGGCGTGGTGGCGCTCATGCTAGAAGCCAACCCGTATTTATCAGCTGCGCAAGTAAAAGAGATCATCATGCAAACTGCCCGTCAAGACAACTTTACCGGCGTGATCCCTACAGAAGGCAGCCCGCAATGGGGCGCAGGCAAAATCAACGCCTACGCTGCCGTGCAACTTGCCGTCCAGACACTCGGCCTTTTAGATGCTGCTCCTATCTTGGAATGGTCGGTATATCCAAATCCTGTTCAGCACTACTTGCATTTTACCATTGTTGAGCTCCCAGAATTTGCCGAAATCGTTGGCCTAGATGGCAAACGCTATTGGGTGGCCATTGAAAACGGCAAAATGTCTGTTAAAGATTTGCCAACAGGCACGTATTATGTGCGTTTGCAGCAAAATGGCCGCATCCAGCAAGCACCTTTTGTCAAAATCTAAGATGGAACTTCGACTTGCTAGCCCAAACGAACTCCCTATTCTAGAAAGTTTAGCGCGTCAGATTTGGCCTCAGGCCTACGCCAATATCATTAGCTCTGCCCAAATTGATTTCATGCTCAACTGGATGTACAGCTGTGAAACGCTTCAAAAACAACAGACAGCAGGCCACGAATTTTACATCTTAGCGCGCGAAGGCCAAGACATCGGGTTTATTGCGCTGGAATGGATCGATGACGCACATGCGGTGTTCAAAAGACAACTGAAAATCAACAAATTGTATGTCTTGACCGATTTTCAAGGAAAAGGAGCTGGTCGAGTATTGGTTCAAAAAGCAAATGAGCGCGCAGCAGCAACTGGGTGCGAGGCTATTTTTCTGCAGGTCAACAAAGTTAATCCGGCTAAAAATTTCTATCTCCAATTGGGTTTTCAGGTGAGAGAAGAAGCGGTTTTTGACATCGGCAACGGTTTTGTCATGGACGACTACATCATGGAAGTACAGCTCTGAGCTTTTTTGTATCTTCGTAAACCTAAAAAAAATCACCCATGCTCAAAATCGATATGCACAGCCATATTTTGCCGCAAACCATGCCCAATTGGACGCAAAAATTTGGTTACGGTAAATTCATTCACCTCGAACCCAATACCGACGGCAGTGCCAACATGATGCAAGGCGGGCAATTTTTTAGACGCATTGTAGAAAATTGTTGGGATGCACCTATGCGCATCGATGAATATACACAATACAACACGCAAGTGCAGGTAGTTTGCACCATTCCAGTCATGTTCTCTTATTGGGCCAAAACGGCTGATGCATTAGAGCTGTCGCGTTTTCTCAACGACCACATCGCCGAACTCGTGGAGCTGTACCCTAAAAACTATATTGGCCTGGCAACCATTCCCATGCAAGACGCAGAGGCCGCTATTTTAGAACTCGAGCGCGCCAAAGCCATTGGCCACGTCGGTATCCAGATCGGCTCTAATATCAATGACGAAAACTTATCTGAAGAGAAGTTCTTTCCGATTTTTGAAGCCTGCGAACGCATCGGCATGGCCGTCATGATCCACCCGTGGCAAATGATGGGCTTTGACAGCATGAAAAAATACTGGCTTCCTTGGTTGGTTGGCATGCCAGCTGAAACTTCGCGTGCGGCTTGTTCACTGATTTTTGGCGGCGTCTTGGAACGCTTGCCGAATTTACGCGTTTGCTTTTCACATGCAGGCGGTTCATTTTTACCCACACTCGGCCGCATCGAACACGGCTTCAACTGCCGCCCGGATTTAGTAGCGATAGACAACCCACACAACCCGCGTACTTATCTCGGTAAATTTTGGGTAGACAGCATAACCCACGACATCGATGCACTCGAATACATCCTCAAAATGCAGGGTTCCAAACGCGTGTGCTTAGGCAGCGACTACCCTTTTCCGCTCGGCGATTTAGAAATCGGCAAGTTTATAGAAGACAGCGCTTTGAGCCAGCAAACCAAAGAAGATATCTTTTGCAACGCCACCCTAGAATGGCTACAGCTCGATAAAAAGCTGTTTCTCTAATTAAGCTGTTTCTTAAGTTAGTCTATTTTGTATTTCAAGCGAATGGTTACGCTCGCTGTTTTGCGGCGCGAACTCGTATTGAAACTCCCTCCCCATTCGTATTCTTCAGAAGAGTTTTCGGCTGTAATTTGAAACACACCCATATCGGCGAACATGAGTTTGCCTAAAGTACCGGCGCCATTTTCTGCAATTTTGGCGGCGCGTTCGTGTGCATCTTTGGTGGCGGCTTCAATCATTTTGAGTTTGAGTTGAGCCAATTTGGTGTAGTAGTATTCGGGGGAGTCTGAGTTGAGCTCGATACCGGCATCTATTAGTTCAGACACCTGACGCGACGTTTGTTCGACAACATTGACTTTTTTAGAGCTGACCTTCACACTCTGATTGAGTGAATACCCGTCAAAAATAGTTTGTCTGAGGTTGCCTTCGTCGTCGTAAATGCGTGACCATTCTTTGCTGATGTCTGCCGCTTCAAAGACCATTTCGTCTTCGGAGATTCCTCTTGACTTGAGATAAGCCTTCACTTTGCGGATATCTGCATTGAGTTGTGCATAAGCATCTTTGAGCTCAAAGCTTTTTCTGGAAAAAGAAGCACGCCAAACAATCAGATCGGAATCAAAGGATTCTTCGCCTAGGCCAATGACCGAAACGGTGTCGTCGGGCTTTCCTTTTGACATATATGACTTCCCTAAAATAAGGCCTGTAATGATGACTGCAGCACAGATGAGGAGGGTTGCAAAGTGGTGTTTGAGGAAATTCATCTTGATTTTTTTAACAATTCTAAACCAAGGTAGTGCAAATTTGTTACAAAAACATGGAAACCAAAAATATCGCTATTATCGGCGCATCAAAAGGCATTGGATTTGCCTTAGCCACCCAACTACTCGAAGCAGGCCACCACGTTTTTGCCACGTATGCGAATACAAGCCCAACCTTTACGCATCCCAATTTAACTTGGGCCCACCACAATGTGCTGGAACCCAATGCGCTTCAATTTCCCGATATTTTAGACGGATTGGTCTATTGCCCTGGAACCATTTCTTTGAAACCTTTCAATAGATTTGGGCCTGCCGATTTTCAAGCCGATTACCAACTCCAGGTTTTGGGTGCCATTCAAAGCATTCAAGCAGCGCTTCCTTCACTCAAAAAAAGCGTACAAGCATCCGTAGTGCTGTTTTCGACAGTAGCAGTCCAGCAAGGCTTGCCGTTTCATAGCTTGGTTTCTGCCTCAAAAGGCGCAATTGAAGGCCTCACGCGCGCGCTTGCTGCAGAATTTGCACCTAAAATTCGCGTGAACGCCATTGCACCTTCGCTGACCAACACCCCGCTTGCAGAAAACCTGCTCAACTCGGATGCCAAAAAAGAGGCCAACGGAGCCAGACACCCACTCAAACGCGTTGGCGAACCCGCAGATATCGCTGCTTTGGCCGCTTTCCTTTTAGGCGCCAATGCCACTTGGATTACCGGTCAAATCATGCATGTAGACGGCGGCATTTCAAGCTTGCGCGTATGATGCCCCTGCTTTCCATCGCCGACATCGATGTGTTGATCGAACAGTTCGATCCTGTGCGCTATGGAAAAACACGCAATTACCAAAATGGCGGCGTCTCCAAACTGTCGCCTTATCTGTCTCGCGGTGTGATTTCCACCCGGTATATTTACGAGCGCTTGCGCAACAAAGGCTTTTCACTTTATGAAATGGAGGCTTTTCTCATGGAACTTTGCTGGCGAGACCATTCCCAAAGAGTTTGGCAGCACCACGATCCACAACTTGAAGCACGTGCTGCACAACATTCTATCCACAACGACCAACAACTTCCTGCGGATATTTTAGAGTCCAACACAGGTATTGAGGCCATTGACGACGCACTGCGCGAACTCAAAGCTACGGGTTACATGCACAATCACTTGCGCATGTATTTGGCTGCGCTCGTCTGCAATCATTACGGCGCGCATTGGCGTACCGCTGCCAAATGGTTCTTTGGACAGCTCTGCGATGCCGATGCGGCTAGCAATCATTTGAGTTGGCAATGGGTTTGTGGCGCCAATGCGCCCAAAGTATATTACGCCAACCAAGACAACATCAATAAGTATACTGGGAGCTCACAAAAAGGCAGTCCGCTGGACACTTCCTACGAAGAACTACCCGAACTGCGCATTGCTGCTACTTGGCAAACACCAAGTTATCCATTTGAACCAAGCCGAACAAATATAGCGGTGATAGATCCATCACTTCCGACGCATCTTTACACGCCGTACCACCTTGACCCGAATTGGAGGAATACAGCAATTGCCAACAAAATTTTATTCTGGGACCTTCAACACTGGGAAAACTACCCTTTTAGCGAAGCCGTTTTTAATTGGATCAACGCATTAGCGAGGGTCCAAATTCCCAATATTCAAATTGTGGTAGACACCTGGGACTACTTCAAAACAACGTTTCAAATAGCACACACTTACACCAAAGAACACCCCCTTACTGCGGCCTACGGAGTCCATATAGACCAAAGAGATTGGCTGTGGCCCTTGAGCGAGGAAAAACCAGGGTCTTTTTTCAATTACTGGAAAAAAGTTCAAAAACACCTGCGCCGTGAAAACTGAAATAGGTGTGGTGTGGTTCAAGCGAGACTTGCGCCTCCAAGACCACGCCGCGTTGTGCGCAGCAGAGCAAAGTAACTTAGCACTCATCTACATTTGGCTAATCGAGCCCCTAGAGTGGGCGTCACCTGAAAACGCCTTGCGTCATTGGCAATTTCAGTATGCATCGGTGCTGCAAATCAATAAAGAATTGGCTCAAATAGGCAGACGCATCCACATTTGCATGGGTGCCGCCACTGAAGTTTTTGAACGTTTGCACACCGAATTTGACATCAAAGCAGTCTGGAGCTACCAAGAGTCAGGACCGCCTAGAACCTTTGCCCGAGACCGCATGCTGCAGGCTTTTTTCAAGCAACAGCATATTGCTTGGACAGAATTTCAGCGAGACGGCATTGTCCGCGGTCTCAAAAACCGCAAAAACTGGGACAAATCATGGTTTGCATATGTAAACAGCCCCATTTTGCATTTTACACCAAACCCAGAAAACAAATTTGTGGCTTGGGATCACCCCTTTGAACTGTCAGAAGCCATTTTAAGGCAACTGGAAGACTACCCCGAAAGCTTCCAAAAAGCAGGGCCTTACTATGCCAATCGTTACCTTACTGATTTCTTGGAAAAAAGAAGCTGGTTGTACCAAAAAGGCATCTCCAAACCTGCAATGAGCAGAAAGAGTTGCAGCCGCCTCTCCCCTTTTTTGGCTTGGGGCAATTTATCGATTCGCCAAGTGGTGCAGGCGAGCTCCGCGTACCTCAAACAGCCTCAAAATAAACAAAACCTCGACGCTTTCTTAACGCGCCTGCATTGGCATTGCCACTTTATTCAAAAGTTTGAAACCGATTGCACTTATGCCACGCACTGCATCAACAAAGCTTATGAGGGTTTGACCTATCCAAAAGACGACGCCCTACTCACTGCCTGGAAAACCGGCAACACAGGATTTCCACTAGTTGATGCCAATATGCGCTGTTTGCAGCAAACGGGCTGGATCAATTTTCGGATGCGGGCCCTGCTGGTCTCTTTTTTGTGTCATCATTTGCTGCAGAACTGGCAAGATGGCGTCAATCATTTGGCAAATCTCTTTTTGGATTTTGAACCAGGTATTCATTACCCGCAATTTCAGATGCAGGCAGGCACCACTGGCGTCAATACCATCCGGGTGTACAATCCTGTTCACAATAGCTACAAACACGACCCCGATGCGGTTTTTATCAAACAATGGGTTCCGGAGCTCGCTGAACTTCCGCTGCACCTGATCCACGAACCTTGGAATATAACTTCTTTTGATGCAGAGGCCTATACTTTTGAACTTGGGAAAGACTACCCCTTACCCGTTGTAGATCCGAAAGATGCAAGAAAAGAGGAACGCAAATTTCTCTGGGACATCCGCAAAAGTGCGAAAGGGAAAAGCGAAGGCCAAAAAATTATTGAGACTTTAGTACGGCCCTCAAAAGCGCGCCAAGAACCAAAACGCAAGCAGACCCAAGCCCAAAGAAACAAAGAGATTGAGTCCAACCAAGGCCAATTGCCCCTGTTGTAGGAGCTGATAATTCTCAAAGGAAAACGTACTAAACGTAGACAAACCTCCGCAGAAACCAACGACAAGCAAGGGTTGAAGACTCGCCCATTTCGGATGGTCTTTGAATTGAAAAATAAGCAAGGCCAAAAGCACGCAAGCCACGAGATTACTCAGCAAAGTAGCCCATGGAAAAATCGTTTTTTCAAGCGGGAAAACGCGCGCCAAAAACCAACGCACGATGCTGCCCAAGCCGCCGCCAACAAAAACTAATAATACTGTTTTTAGTCCCATTTGTCAATCAATTGAGCAAATAAATGTCGCCTAAAAAGCCAACCAATAAATGCGCCTAACAAAGCGCCACAAAATACATCAGATGGAAAGTGCACGCCGAGGTATACGCGACTGTAGGCCACCAAAAAAACATACATACCAAGTGCATAAATGGAAAAGGTATACTTCTTCAGATAGGGCAACATAAAGGCAAACATAGCAGCCAAATTAGCGGCATGAGAAGACACAAAACCAAATTTCCCACCCAAATATGGATCATTTGGACCAATCATGTAAAAGTGCAAGTAGTTGCCTATAATTGGGTGGTGTGAGGGACGCAAGCGTTCAAAATAATCTTTGAAAACTTGAGTAGAAATGACATCCGTCAAGGACACCACTACTAGTGCTAATAAAAAGATAAGGCTTGTTTTTTTCCAAGAAAACTGACTTTTGAGTAACAACAAGATCAAAAGGGCCAATGGAAAATTGATCCATTTAGAAGAGAACACCCACATGAGTTCGTCGAGCCAAGGCGCATGCAGCGCATTGATGCGCAAGAGTAAACCGTTATCAATGCGCTGCAGAAATTCAATCATGATTAAGGTGCTTCCAGATCAGGTCTTTGAGTTCCATGAGGCCTTGTTGAGCGACAGATGAAATGAACAAATGCGGAAGTGTTGGCAATTCTTTGGTTATGGCTGCTTTGAGTTCGTCGTCGAGCATATCGGACTTCGTGATGGCCAACAAGCGCTCTTTGTGCAAGAGTTCGGGGTTGTATTGCTTGAGCTCATTGAGCAAAATGTTGAATTCCTTTTGGATGTCGGCAGCATCTGCGGCAATCATGAAAAGCAAGATGGAATTGCGCTCGATATGGCGCAAGAAGCGCAATCCGAGGCCTTTACCAGCATGCGCACCTTCGATGATGCCCGGAATATCGGCCATAATGAACGAGCGGTAATCGCGGTAAGATACGATACCTAAGTTAGGACGCAGTGTGGTGAATGGGTAGTCGCCAATTTCGGGCTGAGCCGCAGAAAGTACGGATAGCAAAGTACTTTTGCCCGCATTGGGGAAGCCCACCAAACCGACATCGGCCAAGATTTTGAGTTCGAGGATTTTCCAGCCTTCTATGCCCTCTTCGCCGGGTTGGGCGTGGCGTGGCGTTTGATTGGTTGGCGATTTGAAATGGTTGTTGCCCATGCCGCCACGGCCACCGCGCTGAATGATGCGCTCTTCGCCTTCTTCTGTAATTTCAAAGAGGATTTCGCCGGTTTCACCGTCTTTGGCCAAGGTGCCGAGTGGTACGTCGATGTACATGTCTTCGCCTTGCGAGCCAGACTTGAGATTGCCCGCACCATGGGCGCCATGCCCAGCCTTGATGTGTTTTTTGAATTTGAGGTGTAAGAGCGTCCAGAGTTGTTTGTTGCCACGCAAATAGATGTGTCCGCCACGGCCGCCATCACCTCCATCAGGACCTCCTTTTGGAATGTATTTTTCGCGTCTGAAGTGGGTAGAACCGCCTCCACCGTTACCGGAGGTACAATGAATTTTTACGTAATCAACAAAGTTATCTGAAGCCATTTAGTTGTTTGTGTCTATGGCAGAGAATAAACGTTGAGTGATCTCGTCGATGCTGCCAATGCCATCGATGGCAACAAATTTGTGTTGAGCTTGGTAAAATGCCTTTACTGGGGCAGTCTCGTTATTGTATACGGTAATGCGTTTTTCAATGACTGCAGGGTCTGCGTCGTCTGGGCGGCCAGAGAATTCTGCTCTTTTGAGCAAACGTGTTTTGAGTTCGTTTTCTTCTACTTCTAGCGCAAGCATCAAAGAGATTTCGGTTTGAAGACCCGCTAAAAATTCGTCGAGTGCCTGTGCCTGCGCATTGGTGCGCGGAAAGCCGTCAAAAATAAAGCCTTTTGGGGCGTCGTGCTTGACAACCTCTGAACGCAGCATATTGATCGTGACCTCATCGGGTACGAGCTGACCTGCATCCATGTAGCTTTTGGCTAGGTTGCCGAGTTCTGTTTCGCCTTTGATATTGGCACGAAAGACATCGCCGGTGGATAAATGTACAAGACCATATTTTTCGATGAGTCTTTCGGATTGGGTTCCTTTACCTGCTCCTGGAGGGCCAAAAAGTACAATATTTAACATAACTAATTGATTAATTG
>JBEEKN010000057.1:0-15318 GCA_041168605.1 Bacteroidota bacterium
CTCAAAAATAGTGGCATCTGGTGTGAAGGTAACTTCTGTACCCGTTTTGTCAGATTCGCCGACCACTTTGACGTCGTACATTGGCTTACCAATGTTGTATTCTTGTTGGAATACTTTGCCTTCGCGGCGCACAGTGGCCATGAGGTGTGTGGAGAGTGCGTTGACACAAGATACACCCACACCGTGCAAACCACCAGAAACTTTGTAGGTGTCTTTGTCGAATTTACCACCTGCGTGTAAGACTGTCATAACGACCTCAAGAGCCGATTTCTTTTCTTTGGTGTGCATGGCGGTTGGGATACCGCGGCCGTTGTCTACAACGGTGATGGAGTTGTTTTCGTTGATGAAAACGTTGATGCTGTCACAGTAGCCGGCAAGCGCTTCATCTATGGAGTTGTCTACGACTTCGTAAACAAGGTGGTGAAGTCCTTTGACACCGACATCGCCGATGTACATTGCAGGGCGTTTTCTTACTGCTTCTAAACCTTCTAATACCTGGATATTATCTGCCGAATAATTGTCTCTCTTTTCGTCTTCAGCCATGTTGTTATAGTTTGTGGATAGTGTTTAATTTCGTGTAAACAAAAATAAAAAAAAGCACCTCGCAAAAGGTGCTTTCATAGGGCGCTAAGGCCTTAACTTATCAACAAAATTTCAACGATTTGAACTATTGCTCAATCCACGCAATAATACTCGGATCATTTGGCAAAACACGGGGTGAAATCACTTTCGACAAATGGCCGTTTTCATCGATGAGGTACTTTTGAAAATTCCATTCAACTTTGCTGTCTTCTTTGCCATTTTTGGCTTTTTGCGTCAAGAATTGATAAACCGGATGCATTTCTTTTCCTTTGACAGAAATTTTAGACATCATCGGAAAACTCACGCCGTAATTTAGCTGGCAAAACTGAGCAATTTCTTGGTCGGTACCCGGCTCTTGCGACATGAAATCATTGGCCGGAAAGCCGACAATGACAAAATTCTTTGATTTGTACTTGGTGTATAAAGCCTCTAACTCCTCATATTGTGGAGTTAGACCGCATTTAGAAGCGGTATTGACCACCATAATCTTTTTGCCTTTTAAAGTGGCAAAATCAAAGGTTTTACCGTTGATGTCTTTCACTTTAAATTGGTAAATACTTGCGGAATCAGCGGAGATAAAACTCATAAGGAGGATACTTAAAGAAAATAAGAGTGTTTTCATGGTCGTTTTTGTTTAGAACAATACCAAACAAAGATAGTTCAGCTTGGAACAAAATTTTGATTTTTACGAATAAGAAACGCATGAAGCAGCTTTTACTGTATTTCCTTTTGTGCACATCGCTTTGCTGGGGGCAAAAAATGACAGGTTTTTGGCAAGGAATGCTCTTTTCCGCTTCGGATCAAACGGCCATGATTCCCGTTTACCTGAATATCTTCGTTACAAACGGCTTGATAGATGGCAAAATCAGAATTGAAAACCAAGAAGGTGCCTGCGTTTATCCGGTAGTTGGTCGCTATGAAAACAACGAGCTGCAACTCATTACGATGAAAGCCATGTGGTATTACCTACCCGAGTTCTCGCTTTCCCCATACGTTTATACGCTCAAATTCAATCCTCAAAATGGTTATTTAGAGGGCACTACCGACAAGGGAGATTACCGCCTTATTGCTTTTCAAAGCCAAGGAGAGATTTCAACCGACAAAACACCTTACCTCCCCAAAGAATGGCTGCAGCGCTTCAAGCAGGAGTTGGCAGATGGTGTTTCGGCTCCTCAAATCAGAAAAAAAGAGTTGCAAAACTTTGCGTTTCAGTCTATCTACTTTGATTACGACCAAGCGGTGATCAGACAAGAATACGAAGCGTATCTCAAAGAATTGATCAGAATGGTGAAGAGTCATTCCGATTTGCGCATTGAAATTACCGGACACACCGATGCAGATGGATCTGAGGGCTACAACTTAGCTTTATCTAAAAAACGCAGCGAAGCCCTCCTGTCTTTTTTTGCGCAAAATGGCTTGCCAAAAGACCGCGTGGTAATCAGGTATAAGGGTGAAAAAGAACCCGTCGATCAGAACAAAACAGATGAAGGCAAGCAGCGCAATAGACGCGTCGACTTCAGGTTTATTTGACTTAGAGACTCTTTAGTTTTTCTTCGAGAATAGCAATTTTGTTGAGCGCATCAGCTTCTTTATTGCGTTCGTTTGTTACAACCGCCTCAGGTGCGCCGGCCATGAATTTTTCGTTTTGCAATTTTGACTGGACGCTTTTGAGAAACCCTTTGGTGTAATGCAATTCTTCTTCTAGCTTTTTCTTTTCGGCCTCGAGGTCAATTTGCTCGCCAAATGGTACAAAAAACTCGATGCCATCTACGATAAAGCTATTGGCTTGCGCAACTTTTTCTTGGACATACGCCAACACAGACAAATTGCCCATTTTAATAATAATGCTGTCTGCATCTGTTGCGCGGCTAGGGTCTGCTTTGATGTAAAGCTCCATCTGGATTTTGGTCGCGATGTTGTTTTGCTTGCGGATATTGCGGAGTTGCGTTATGACTTTTTCGTTGAATGCAAACTGCGCGAGTGGCGCAGTAGCAAGCTCTTGAACAGCTGGCCAGGCAGCAATCACGATGTCGTCTCCTGCTTGGCGCTCACGAAGGGCGTGGTAGAGCTCTTCGGAGACAAATGGCGTGAACGGATGCATGATTTTCAAGATGCGCTCAAAGAAATCGAGGGTGTGTTCGATGGTTTGGCGATCGATGGGCTGCTGATAGCCTGGCTTGATCATTTCCAAATACCAAGAGCAGAAGTCGTCCCAAACGAGTTTGTAGGTCGACATCAGGGCGTCGGAGATGCGGAATTTATCGAAGTTACTATTGATTTCACTCAAGACCTGTGCAAAACGGTTGTCGAACCATTCGATGGCTACTTTGCTAGAAAGTGGCTGCGCGATATCGCGGACTTCCCACGATGAAACCAAGCGATAGGCGTTCCAGATTTTATTAGTGAAATTGCGGCCTTGTTCGCACTGAGAACTGTCAAATGGGAGGTCATTGCCTGCTGGCGATGAAATGAGTACCCCAACACGCACGCCGTCGGCGCCGTATTGATTGATGAGTTCGATAGGATCTGGTGAATTGCCCAAAGACTTGGACATTTTGCGCCCTAGTTTGTCGCGGACAATACCGGTGTAGTAAACATTTTTGAAGGGTTGTTGGCCCATGTATTCGTAACCCGCAATGGCCATGCGCGCCACCCAAAAGAACATGATTTCGGGTGCGGTAACGAGGTCGTTGGTCGGGTAGTAGTAATTGATTTCGGGGTTGTTGGGCTGTGTGAGGCCATTGAAAACAGAAATGGGCCATAACCAGCTTGAAAACCAGGTGTCGAGGACGTCTTCGTCTTGGCGCAATTCGGAAACTGCTACTTGACGACCCGCTTTTTCAGAAGCCAGTATCAATGCTTCCTCTTGGGTTTTGGCGACCACGAAGTCAGCTGGTCGGTCGCTGTAGTACCAAGCCGGGATGCGATGACCCCACCAAAGCTGACGAGAAATACACCAATCTTTGACGTTTTCCATCCAGTGACGGTAGGTGTTTTTGAATTTCTCAGGGTGGAATTGAATGTTGCCATTCATGACGTTTTCCAAGGCAGGTGCCGCGAGTTCTTTCATCGAGACAAACCACTGCAAAGAGAGTTTAGGCTCAATAACGGCGCTGGTGCGCTCAGAAAAACCAACTTTATTGATGATGTCTTCGGTTTTGACCAAGAAGCCTTGGACTTGGAGTTCTTTTTCGATTTCTCGACGGACCTCAAAGCGGTCTTTGCCCTCGTAATGGGCGCCGTTTGCATTGAGCGTGCCGTTGTCGTTGAATAAGTCGATGCTCGGCAAATTGTGTTTTTGACCGAGTTCGTAGTCATTGGGGTCGTGGGCTGGCGTTACTTTTAGGCAACCTGTTCCAAAATCTTTGTCTACGTAGGTGTCGGCAATAACCGGGATTTCGCGGTTGATCAAAGGAACCGAAACTGTTTTGCCAATGAGGTGTTGGTAGCGCTCGTCTTCGGGATGCACGCAAATGGCGGTATCTCCGAGAATAGTCTCGGGACGCGTGGTGGCGATAGTGAGCCATTGGTCGGTCTGACCAAGGACTTGATAGCGCACGTAAAATAATTTCGAATTGACTTCTTTGTAGTTAACCTCTTCGTCGGAAAGCGCAGTGAGGGCTTCTGGATCCCAGTTGACCATGCGCACGCCACGGTAAATTTTACCTTTTTGAAAGAGATCGATGAAAACGGCAATAACCGACTCGGAGTATTCGGGGTCCATGGTGAAGTGCGTGCGCTCCCAGTCGCAAGAAGCACCGAGGCGCTTGAGTTGCTCTAAGATGATGCCGCCGTGTTTGTCTTTCCATTCAAAAGCATGGGCAAGGAATTGCTCTCGGGTGAGGTCTGATTTGGAGATGCCTTCAGTCTTCAGTTTCTGAACTACTTTGGCTTCTGTGGCAATGGAGGCGTGGTCGGTACCTGGTACCCAGCACGCGTTTTTACCGAGCATACGCGCTCTGCGGACCAAAACATCTTGGATGGTGTTGTTGAGCATGTGGCCCATGTGCAACACACCGGTGACGTTTGGCGGTGGAATGACGATGGTGTAAGGCTCGCGGTGATCTGGGGTAGAATGAAAATAACCCTTATCTAACCAATGTTGGTACCATTTTTCTTGTGCAAGTTGCGGCTCGTATGTTTTTGCAATCTCCATGACTTTGTTTAAAGTGGCAAAGATAGCAAATATCTGAGCGCGCGCAGCGACTATCTAGTTGATCACCGGAGAATCTGAGGGCGTCAAGACCGTGCCTTTGATGGTGAGAACAATTGGGTCGCCAACATTAGAAAAAACTGTAATTGTTTTGGTGAAAGCCCCAACGCGCGTGGTGTCATAATGCACTTTAATAACGCCTTTTTTGCCTTTTCTGATCGGTGTTTCGGGACGGTCAGCTGCTGTACAACCACAACTTGTTTGAACGTTTGTAATGACCGCTGCTTTCTTTGCGGTGTTCTTGAATTCAAAAACGAAGAGGTCTTCGGAACCATAAGGAATATCTTGGCGCTCAATTTCGAGTAAATTGAAACGCAATGTAGGCTGGGCTGTTTTTTTGCCTTTTTCAGTAGTTTGGGCAAATAGCAACTGCGACAAGCATAAAAACAAAGAGAGTTGAAGTAATTTCATAAGCTAGTGATTTAGGATGGATTTGATCGTTAATGTTCTAGGGGCAAGTTTAAATAATTCATTGCGGCCCGAAATAAAATTAACACATTTTTAGCAAGTCGCCGTCAATAATTCTCTCAAACCGGGGTATGTTTCGGCCAAACGACTGCGCCACTCTTGATCTGAAAGCCAAAAAACAGCTTCGATTCCTTCTTCTGCTTGCGCTTTAAGCTGGGCCTCTCCAAAGAAGCGAAAACGAAACCAATGATTTTGCTTCAAAAATGAACGTCCCTTCATTTCGTAAACGTGATACGTACAAGCTAAAGTGTCGAGGAGATCGAATTGACCTTCAAGCCCTGTTTCTTCTTCAATTTCGCGGATAGCGGCCTGAACCGTCCCCTCCCCTTTTTCTATTTTTCCTTTGGGTAAATCGAGGTGCGCAAAACGGTGCATCCACAAAAAAGCATCAGCTTGGGCTTGCTGCACCAAACCGCCTGCTGTTTGCACAAACTTAAAATGCTTGAAAAAATCGTGCATGGCCTGCTCGGGGTCTGGAGCCAGGACTTGAAAATTCGTCTTTTCGAGCCCATTGACCAATTCGTCGATAGCCTTCGGGCGTTTGTGAGGCCAATTTGGCAGCCCCTGATCGGCAACACTAAAAATGATGTAAGTCGTTTCGATGAAAACTTTGTATTTTTGCAGCATGAATGTGAACAAAGATTTGAGCCTAAAGGTAGCAGAATTGCTCCTCAAAACAAAAGCAGTACGCCTACAACCCGATAAACCCTTTACTTGGGCCTCTGGCTGGAAGTCCCCAATTTACTGTGACAACCGCATCACACTCAGTTTTCCGGAAGTGCGCACACACATTCGTCAAGGATATGCCCAAACCATTCTCGATAATTTTGGAAAGCCAGATGTCATTGCAGGTGTAGCCACCGGTGGCATCGCACAAGGTGCACTTATTGCCCAAGAACTCGGCTTGCCTTTTATTTATGTGCGCAGCGCCGCAAAAGGCCACGGCATGGAAAACCTCATTGAAGGCGCTTATCAAGAAGGCCAACGCGTTGTGGTCATCGAAGACCTCATTTCTACGGGTGGCAGCAGCTTGAAAGCTGTTGAAGCACTTCGTGCTGGCGGACTCGATGTCAAGGGCCTTATTGCTACTTTTACTTACGGCTTTTCTCTGGCCGAACAACAATTCAACGCAGCTAACTGCCCTCACGTTTGCCTCACAGACTACAGCACACTCATCGATGTAGCCACCAAAACAAACTACGTGAGTGCCGCAGACGAAGCCACCCTACACGCTTGGCGCAACAACCCAAGCACCTGGATGCAAGACGCCCAATAACAATAAAAATGCTGACGCTCAAAAGCCAAGAATTCACCTTAGCAGCGCAGGCTGAGCAGGTTATTGCGTTCTTGTCCGAGACCAAAAACTACGCACTTCTGCTGCCCGAAAACCAAACCTCAGGTTTTCAGTGCTCCCCTACCCAATTCAGTTTCAAAGCTGCAGGTCAAATCGAGTTAACGCTTGAAAAACAGTTGGTAGAAACCAACCTCCTTCATTTCAAAGGTGCAAAAAGCAATCCTTTTGCCTTCGATTTATTTGTGCATCTACAGCCCGAAGACAACACCACGAAAGGTTTCATTGAAATCAAGGCCGATCTAAATATGATGCTCAAAATGCTCGTTGAAAAGCCCTTGCAGAAACTCCTGACAGAAATGGCGAGCAACCTCGCTACTCAGTTAAGCGCTGGGAAATAAAAACCGGATTTCTTGGTTACCAAAACCAACTGGCTTCCCGTCGACTTCTACTTGTAGTTCACCTTGCACATTTACCCCCAAAATTTTTCCCTCAAAGATGACTCCGTCTTTTTTTTCGAATCGAAGGGTTTGGTTTCGAAAGCCCATACATTCTTCAAATAAGGCCTTGAGTTTAAAAAAGTCGCCGTAGAGTAAAGCTTGTTGGCCATTGAGTAAATCGAGGTATTCAGTGAGCACGGTGAGTGGTCTGAAACTTTGCCCCGTTTCTTGGTAAATGCTAGTTGCTTGCTTGAGTTCAGGACTTTCATTGACATTGATGCCACAACCGAGGACGCTCCAGTCGAGCTGATTGCCTTTGAGTTGCTGCTCAATCAGGATGCCGCCTATTTTAGAACCCTGCACATAAATGTCGTTTGGCCACTTGATTTGTGTGTTCAAACCAAAACGCAACAAGCATTGCTGCCAAATAATGGCACTGTACCAAGCCAGTCGGATTTGCTCTTCTAAGGGGTATTTGGGTTGAAATGCGATGCTAAACATGAGGTTTGCCGCACTGACAGACTGCCATGAATTGCCGCGTTGCCCCCTGCCCATTGTTTGATAATCTGCCATAATTACCGAACCATCTTGACAACTTCCTTGTTGAATAAGATTGGCAGCATAATTGTTGGTAGAATCGACCGATGCTAACTGAATGAAAACAGAACCGAATTTGGTCATCATGAAAATCAAGTGGATTCAAATTTATCAGTTAGTTTTGTAATAGAAACAAATCAATGGCAAAAAAGAAAAAATTAGAGCCCTCTGCGTTGCTCGTCGACGTAATTATCGAAGGGATGCAAAATAACAAAGCGCAAGACATCACCATTCTCGACCTCCGCGAACTCGACAGCGCCGTATGCGACTTCTTCGTCATTTGCAGTGGTGAATCCAGCACGCAAGTAGACGGTATCGCAAGTAACGTACAGCGCAATACCCGTAAAGAACTCAAAGAAAAACCTTGGCATACAGAAGGAAAGTCCAATTCAGAATGGATTTTGCTCGACTACATCGATGTAGTATGTCATATTTTTTATAAAGACGCACGCTCTTTCTATGACATCGAAGACCTCTGGGCCGATGCCAAGCGTACCGATCTCCCCAACTTATAATATCCGTCAACATGTCTGAAGAAAAAAGAAAAAATCCGTTTTCTGTCTACTGGATTTACATCGCGTTTGTCCTTGTATTGGTCAGCACGCACCTCTACATCAACAGCGAAACGACCACCACTATTAAATACAAAGAAACGCTCCTCGACCTCGTGGAAGCGAAAGGTGTGAAGCAAGTCAAGATTGTCAATCAAAGTACGGCAAGGTTCCAGTTGCGCAAAAGTGCCACTACCTACATCAACAGCCGCAAAAACCTCGACTTTCCGAAACTACGCAAGTTGTTGGCCAACAAGAATGCACAACCATCCAAAATTGTTTTTGAGTTAGAAAACATTGGCAACCACGCCAATTTTGAAAAATCATTGGACGAGCGCGGTTACCACGACTACGAAAACGTCATTGAAACCAACTGGATTGCTCAAATATTGGGTTATTTATTGCCTTTTGGTATCATTGTCTTGATCTGGATGTTCGTTATGCGACGCATGTCTGGTGGCGGCGGTGGTGCTGGTGGCGGCGGTCAAATTTTCAATATTGGCAAATCGCGTGCACAAGTCTATGAAAAAGGCAAAAGCACCAACATTACTTTCAAAGATGTTGCTGGTCTTGAAGGCGCCAAAGAAGAAATTGTAGAAATTGTTGAGTTCCTCAAGAACCCCAAGAAATATACCGAACTCGGGGCCAAAATTCCGAAAGGCGCCTTGCTTGTAGGCCCTCCAGGAACAGGTAAAACCTTACTTGCCAAAGCCGTAGCAGGCGAAGCAAAAGTGCCATTTTTCTCGCTTTCAGGTTCAGATTTTGTCGAAATGTTTGTTGGGGTTGGTGCCTCACGCGTTCGCGATTTGTTCCGTCAGGCCAAAGAAAAAGCACCTGCTATCATCTTCATCGATGAGATCGATGCCATTGGGCGCGCGCGCGGCAAAAACAACGGTTTCAACACCAACGACGAACGCGAAAACACCCTCAATCAACTCCTCACCGAAATGGATGGCTTTGGCACCAATTCGGGCGTGATCATCTTGGCCGCTACCAACCGTGCCGATGTACTCGATAGCGCCTTAATGCGCGCAGGTCGCTTTGACCGTCAAATTTATGTCGACATGCCCGACCTCAATGAGCGCCGAGCGATTTTTGGTGTGCACCTCAAGCCAATCAAAATTTCGACAGACATCGACGTCGAGTTTTTGGCCAAACAAACCCCTGGTTTCTCCGGAGCAGATATCGCCAATTTGTGTAACGAGGCGGCACTCATCGCAGCGCGTCACAACAAAACGCAAGTTGAAAAACAAGATTTCCTCGACGCTGTTGACCGCATCATTGGTGGCCTAGAAAAGAAAAACAAAATCATTACGCCAGAAGAAAAGAAAACGATTGCCTACCACGAAGCTGGCCACGCCGCGGTTTCTTGGCTCTTGCAGTACGCCAATCCTTTGGTGAAAGTGACCATTGTGCCACGCGGACAATCTTTAGGTGCTGCTTGGTACCTTCCAGAAGAGCGCAGCATCACTACCACCGAACAACTCCTCGACGACATGTGTGCTACCCTCGGTGGTCGCGCAGCGGAGCAACTCACGTTCAAACGCATTTCTACCGGTGCTTTATCGGATTTAGAACGCGTCACCAAGCAAGCGTACGCCATGACCTCCATTTATGGCCTCAACGAGCGCGTGGGTAATATCTCCTTCTACGACTCACAGGGCAGAGATGCCTTTACCAAGCCTTATTCTGAGGATACCGCTAAAGTCATCGACGAAGAAGTCAGCAAACTCATCGAAGGTCAGTACCAACGTGCCCTTCAATTACTTGGTGAAAACCAAGATAAATTAGGGCAACTCGCCGATCGCTTGCTCACCTCTGAGGTCATCTTCAAAGAAGACCTCGAAGCAATTTTCGGCAAACGCCCTTGGGACCCTATCGAAGAAATTTCAATAGAAATCGAGGCAGCAGCTAGCGAGAGCAACCCAGACAACATGTTGGAGACTGGCGAAGAAATAGAACCAACGGCTAACGCATGATCGGAAACCTGGGGCAACGCATGATCACTGGTGCTGTTTTTGGCACCCTTGTGATCGGTTCTATGCTCTGGAATCCTTACGCTTTTGCACTCGTCTTTTCTTTTTTCATGATTGTGGGCTTGTGGGAGTTTTATAACTTCTTCAAGCAGCACCAAGTGGTAGAAGTATCGAATGAAATTGGGATTTTTATCGGCATTTTCATTTATATACTTTTAGTGGGGATCAGTTTTGAGTGGTTCTCCGTAATCTCTCTAAGTCTGATTTTTCCGCTCTTCTTTACGCTCATCCTCAACGAACTTTGGGCCAAGCACCAGCACCCATTGCTCAATATTTCGGTATTGGTTTTCGGTATCATTTATGTCGTTGGGCCCTTTTATTTGAGCATCGATTTACATGTCCGCGACACCTCCCCTTTACCCAAAGTACTCGGCATGTTTTTACTCATCTGGACCAACGATTCTTTCGCTTATTTTAGTGGCAGAGCTTTTGGAAAACACAAGCTTTTTGAGCGAATTTCTCCTAAAAAAACCTGGGAGGGAACCTTTGGTGGCATCTTGTTTACCTTGCTACTCGGTTTCATTATCGGGTCTTACATCAACAAAGGCGAAGTGTTATTCTGGATGATTTCAGCGCTCATTATTGCACCTGGCGCCATCTTCGGTGATTTGCTCGAATCGCTATTCAAAAGAAGTTTGGCAGTCAAGGACAGCGGCAAAATCTTGCCCGGTCATGGTGGCGTTCTAGACCGTTTTGATGCCGCTCTTTTTACCATTCCATTTTTCTATTGTTGGTCAATAATCTATCTTTACTGGAAATGATGACTTTTCACCGCGAAGGACGCTCCATTATGCTTGGGAGCATTGTTATATTTCTGGGCTTAAGCGCCCTCAATTATTATCTGTTAGCCTGCTCTATTTTCGGCCTATTTCTTTTTCTTGAAATCGGATTCATAGTGCTGCTCTACCTCATTATCCAGTTTTTTAGAATCCCTGAGCGCACCTGCACGGCCGGCCCACAAGATATCATGTGTCCAGCAGACGGTAAGGTAGTAGTCATTGAAGAGGTCGAAGAAACGGAATATTTCAAAGACAAGCGCATTCAGGTGTCTATTTTTATGTCGCCAATGAATGTGCACGCCAATTATTATCCGATAGCTGGTGAAGTGAGTTATACCAAATATCACCCGGGCTTGTTTTTGGTTGCTTGGCACCCAAAGAGCAGCACAGACAACGAGCGCAGCACTTGTGTGGTCAAACACGCCAGTGGAACAGAAATTCTTTTTCGTCAAATTGCGGGCGCATTGGCGCGTCGGATTTGTTACTACGCCCAAATTGGCGACAACGCACAAACGGGTGCAGAATTCGGGTTCATCAAATTTGGGTCTCGCGTCGATTTATTCTTGCCTTTAGGCACGAAAATTGATGTGGAGCTCGGACAAAAAGTGCAAGCCAAACTTACCAAGCTTGGTACTTTAAATTAATTTGTAACTTTATAAAAAAAAACGCCATGAAAAAAGTATTTGTAGCAATTGCCCTTACCACATTCGTAGGTTCTATGGCAAGCACAGCTTATGCAGCTGTAAACGGAACGCAAATCGTTAAGAAAGACGACGACAAGCGCAAAAAGAAAAAGAAAAGCGGTAGCTGCTGCTCTTCTAGCTCTACACAAAAATCTTGCTCTTCTAGCAACTCGACTCAAAAGTCTTGTTCTGGAGAAAAGCACTAATTCTAGTTACTCATCGTAACGCAAAAAGCCGGCTCACGCCGGCTTTTTTATGGTCTAAACTTTTCTTTAGGCACTATAGATGGCCTGGTACTGAGCTTGGTACTTTTCCAATATTTTTTTGCGCTTGAACTTGAGCGTTGGCGTGAGTTCGCCGCCTTCAATGGTGAACTCTTGCGGCAAGAGCTTGACTTTTTTGAGTTGCTCCCAAGAACCGTATTCCTTATTGATCGTTGTAATTTCTTCATTGATGCGGTCTATCAATGCCTGGTTCTCAATGATGGCGTCGTTAGAAAGCTTTGAAAAATCAAGTGCGTGACGCTGCGCCCATTCTTTTACAAAAGCAAAATTGGGAACAATAAATACAGCTGGGAATTTCTCGCCCTCACCAATAACCATGCCCTGCTCAATAAAACGAGATTGCTTGAGTCGGTTTTCCATCGCTTGTGGTACAATATACTTTCCGCCAGAGGTCTTGAAAATCTCTTTTTTGCGATCGGTAATCTTCAAAAACTTGCCTTCTTGGAAGGTACCGATATCACCGGTACAAAACCAGCCATCGGCATCAAAAACTTCATTAGTGGCTTCTTGATTTTTGTAGTAACCCATCATGACGTTTGGTCCTTTGACAAGGATTTCGCCATCTTCAGCAATTTTGACCTGTACGTTTTCTACTAAGGGGCCAACAGAACCAATTCGAATGCCCGTATTGAAGTTATTGACCGTTACCACCGGAGAAGTTTCGGTGAGGCCATAACCTTCGAGAATTGGAATATCTGCCGCCAAGAAGATTCGGGCCAAACGCGGTTGTAGCGCCGCAGACCCAGAAGCAATTGCCTTCACGTTGCCGCCGAGCGCCTCTTGCCACTTCGAGAAAATAAGCTTGCGCGCAAGAGCCAATTTGACTTTATAAAACATTGATTTTCCAATGACGTCGTAGTCTTCGGCAACGCCTACAGCCCAGAAGAAGAGTGCGCGCTTGACACCAGAGAGCTCATCGCCTTTAGCCATAATTTTATCAAATACCTTTTCGATCAAGCGCGGCACGGCAGAGAATACATCTGGCTTCACTTCACGGATGTTGTCGCCGATGGTATCCATCGATTCGGCAAAGTGAATAGAGCAACCAATATACATGTACAAATAATGGAGCATTCGCTCATAAATATGACATACCGGAAGAAAGCTCAAGACCTTCGAATTTTTATCGGCTGGAATTGGGTCTATACATGCAGAAACCGTAGCGAGGATATTGGCATGTGATAGCATGACACCCTTAGGATTTCCGGTTGTACCCGAAGTATAGATAATGGTAGCTAAATCAGTGGTTTTTACCTCGCGCATGCGTTGTTCAACAGCCTCGATTTCGGTTTGGCCTTTCGCCGCTTCAATTGCCGACCAATGCGGGCAGTTGGGCAGCTGATCAAAAGCAAATAAATGCTTGAGTGTAGGCACTTCGTTTCTGACCGAACTGATTTTGTCTACCAATTCTTGGTTGGAAACCACACAGATTTCTACCCCTGCATCGTTGAGAATAAAGCGGTAATCTGATTCAGAAATATTGGGATAAAGCGGTACTAAAATAGCCCCTACCTGCTGCACGGCGATATCGAGCACATTCCATTCAAAGCGATTTGAGCTGGCCACTGCAACGCGATCCCCGGCCTGTACACCCATGGAAATGAGCCCGCGAGAAACGTTCATGGCTGCATCGAGGAAGTCGGCGGTGGCAAGCGAAACCCAAATGCCTTTTGTCTTGGTGACAAACATGTTGGGATTAGGGTAATTCTTAAGTTGATGTCTAGGGACATCGAATAAACGATCTATAGTTAGCATACAATAGGTTTGGTGGTGAAAAATAGCAATATTGTTTCAATTAAAGAAACAAAATCACAAAAAGGATGATGAGGGCCAAGCTAATGAGGTTGAGCACAAATCCGTAGCGAATCATGTCTTTGATGCGCAAAAAACCCGAGCCAAAAACAATTGCGTTTGGAGGTGTGCCGACCGGCATCATGAAAGCCAAACTTGCGCCAAGAGTGAGTGCCATAGCAAGCGGAACTAAAGGCAGCCCCGTTTGCTGAGCAAAAATACCTACGACTGGAATAAATAGCGTAACCATCGCTAGATTGGAGAGCACCTCAGAAATAAAAATAGCGAGCGTGGTCAGGATGGCGATTGCTGTCAGTAGGCCGATGCCATGGAAGGATTCAAAAGTACTGGCTAAAAACTGCAGCACCCCATTTTTTTCCAGGACTGCTGCCAAAGCCAAGCCACCACCAAAAAGCAAAAGAATGCCCCATGGTAATTTTTCGGTATCTGACCAACGCAAGACTTTTTCTTTAGCCGTTTGGCCACTCGGCATCAAGAACATAGCCAATGCACCTAAAATAGCGGCGTTTTCATCGCGATAGTTAATGCCTAAATACGTTCCGATGGCTTCGCGGAAAATCCAGAGACCCACAACAATAGAAAAGATCCAAAGAACGCGTTTTTGGGCCTTGGACCAAGGCAGCGTATGGAAATTTAGGTCGTGGACATCTTTGCGCTCCTCACCTAATAAATAATTGAAAATGAGAAACATCAACAACAAGAGCAGAATAGCGAGCGGCATGCCGATTTTCATCCAGTCGAAAAAACTGATCTCGATGTTGAAACTTTCGGAAAGAATGCTGGCCATTTGCGTATTGGGCGGCGAGCCAATGAGCGTACCCACACCCCCAATATTTGCAGCATAGGCAATGGAAAGCATCAAAAACACACTGAATTTTGATTGGCGATGTGCAGGTGGCATGGCCTCTACAACAGCAACTGCCATTGGGAGCATCATGAGGGCGGTGGCGGTGTTGGAAATCCACATCGAGATCAGACCCGTACTGAGCATAAAACCCAATAAAATATTTGATTTTTTATCGCCTACAACCGCAATTATTCGCCTGGCAATTTGCTCGTGCACGCCCCATTTTTCGAGTGCAAGTGCCATCACAAAGCCTCCAAAGAATAAAAAGATATTGGAATCGCCGTAGCACTGAGCGAGGTCTTTGGGAGTGAGTAGACCAAACGGAACGGCAAGCAATAGGGGGAGCAGCGCGGTAAGATAAACTGGAATCCATTCGAAAATCCAGAGTACGACCATTACTCCTGCCAATAACAAGGCAAGTATAAAACCATCAAAAACCCACATTGGGTAAAGAAATTTATTTGTTGAGCCCGTTGAGCGCGTCTACGAAGTGGTTTGCTTTCGCCTCTACTTCGTTTGCAATTGCACGGAACTCAGCCTTGCCTTTTGCTTGATTCATTTTGGTCAACATTTCGTCTTGAAACGAAGCTGCTTCATCGATGAGCTTAGCCGAACGGTCTGCTTTGTCTGGAGCTGTCATTTCAAAAAAGAAGCATTCTTCTACCACATCAAAAACCATTTCGTTGATGTTTCTTTTGAGGATTCGTTTGTTGGCCATAACTCTTAATTTTTGAC
>JBEEKN010000058.1:0-13175 GCA_041168605.1 Bacteroidota bacterium
ATTTGTTGCACGGTATGATATCTTGGGCAAATATAGTTCTTCTTTAGTCAAATTTTAAGCATATGGCCAACCAACTCGGCAACGAAAGTTCACCTTATTTGTTACAACATGCCCAAAACCCCGTGCACTGGGTGGCTTGGTCAGCAGACGTTTTTGAGCGCGCTAAAGCCGAAGACAAAATGGTTTTGATCAGCGTTGGGTATTCGGCCTGCCATTGGTGTCATGTCATGGAGCACGAATGCTTTGAAGACGAAGAAGTAGCTGCGCTCATGAACGCACATTTTATCAATATAAAAGTGGACCGCGAAGAGCGCCCAGATGTAGACCAAATCTACATGACGGCTGTACAGCTCATGACCCAACGCGGCGGGTGGCCACTCAATTGTTTCACGCTCCCAGACGGCAGACCCATTTACGGCGGCACCTACTTTCCGAAAGATCAATGGATGCATATTCTCAAATCTTTGGCGCACACGTATGCCAACGATAGAGTCAAGGCCATAGACTACGCCCGACAACTCCACGAAGGCATTCAACAGGCAGAACTCATTGCCGCCCCTGAAGAAATTTCGGGCTTTGAAGCCGAAAGACTCCACGAAATGGTGGTGCGCTGGGCCCGCAGTTTTGACACCTTTGAAGGCGGAACCAACAAAGCGCCGAAATTTCCGCTACCCAATAACTGGCTTTTCTTATTGCGCTATGCCCAGCATTTTGACGAGACCAAAATTGAAAAGCAAGTGCGCCTGACGCTCGATAAAATTGCTTTAGGTGGTATTTACGATCAGGTTGGCGGCGGTTTTACGCGCTACAGCGTAGACGTATTGTGGAAGGTGCCCCATTTTGAAAAAATGCTCTACGACAACGGCCAACTCATCGGCTTGTACGCCCAAGCATTCGCAGCCTATCAAACACCGCATTACAAAGATGTTGTTTTTCAGACCTTTGATTTTCTCGAACGCGAACTGCGCTCAGACCTCGGTGCTTATTTTAGTGCACTAGACGCAGACAGCGAGGGTGAAGAAGGTAAATTTTATTGCTGGACACCAAACGAAATAGATCAATTATTTGGAGCGCAGGCCGAGCGCGTGAAACGCTATTACCACATCAATCAAACCGGACATTGGGAAGAGGGCAAACACATTCCACTGCGCAAGCAGACCGATGCGGCATTTGCCAAAATGGAAGGCCTAGATTTGGACGTTTGGCTGGAACAAAAAGCGCAGATCAATGAAACTTTGCTCAGCGAACGCAGTCTGCGCGTGAGGCCCGGCTTAGACAACAAACTGCTCGTCAGCTGGAATGCCATGACCGCCAAGGGTTTGCTAGAAGCTTACCGGGTTTTTGGCGAAGATGCCTTTTTAATTCGGGCCCTCAAAATTCTATCTTGGATAAAGGACGTGCAATGGGATGGCCAGCAACTTTTGAGGGTCAATACCAATCAGCAAAAAAGTGTTGCGGCATTTTTGGAAGATTACGCCCACACCATAGAAGCCTTGAGCCTCGCGTATCAATGTACAGGCCAGCTCGACTTCTTGACCTTTGCCAAAACGCTTACGGAAAAAGTAGCCAACGAATTTCAGCATCCGCAGAGCAAAATGTGTTATTTCACAGCTGCAGATTCTAAACTGATCAGCCGCAACATGGACCTCCATGACAACGTAATCGCATCGAGCAATTCGGTCATGGCGCATGCTTTTCTAACAATGGGCTTTTACTACCAAAACCAAGAATGGACTAATAGCGCCGAGCAGATGCTTCAAAATATATACGACGGCATGGAGACCTACGGTTCGGGTTATTCCAACTGGGGCCTGCTCTTGTTCAGACAACTTTACCCAGAAAAGCACTGGCATGTACTCAACAGCGCAGCGCCCATGGAAGTTTTTCAGGCCACCAAACAAATAGACTGCTTGCTTTCTTACCACCAAAGTTTACCTTGCTCCGAGATATACACAGTTGGTGCCATCTCGGTGTGTGAGTTTGGGAGTTGCCAAAGGCCTGTCCAAACAGTGGCGGAAGCTTTAGCGTTTTAGCTTAAATAATGATAGATTTACGTGCAATTGCGCGCTTGACCGCAGCTACTACATCTGGTGTGTCGATGTGGTATTTGGTCATGAGTTCCATTGGTGTGCCCGACTCACCGAAGGTGTCGTTGACGGCTACGTATTCCTGTGGAACCGGATACTGACGGCTCAAGACTTGAGAAACTGCTTCACCCAAACCACCGTTCATCATGTGCTCTTCTGCGGTTACAACACAACCTGTTTTGCCTACAGATTTTAAAATCGCGGCTTCGTCGAGTGGCTTGATGGTGTGCATGTTGATCAGCTCAGCTGAGATGCCGATAGCATGTAATTCTTTAAGAGCTTCGATGGATTTCCAGACCATATGACCACAAGCAATGATGGTGACATCTGTACCTTCTGCTAAAACATCCGCTTTACCAATCACAAATTCGGCATCTGGCTTCACAAAAATTGGCATTACAGGACGGCCAAAACGCAAGTAAACTGGGCCTTCATGTGCGGCAATGGCAATGGTAGCTTGTTTGGTTTGGTTGAAGTCTGCGGGTACAATAACCGTCATGTTGGGCAACATGCGCATCATGCCGATATCTTCGAGCACTTGGTGGGTAGCGCCGTCTTCACCGAGCGTAAGGCCCGCGTGTGAAGCACATATTTTTACATTCTTTTTGGAATAGGCGACTGACTGACGGATTTGATCGTAGACACGGCCCGTAGAAAAGTTGGCAAAAGTGCCCGTAAAAGGAATTTTGCCACCGATGGTCATGCCGGCAGCAAGGCCAATCATATTTGCCTCGGCAATCCCCGCTTGAAAGAAACGCTCAGGGTGCGCCTTTTGAAACGCATCCATTTTAAGAGAGCCCGTTAAATCTGCGCATAGTGCAACAACATCTGGGTTTTGCTCGCCTAATACGGCTAAACCTTCGCCAAATCCCGAACGGGTGTCTTTGTTTCCGAATACTTCAAATTCCATTTTTATAAAGTTAAATTATTGATTTTAAGGGATGTAATAGTGAATTTCTTTTCTTTGGTGTAGGTACTGGAGCGCTGGTCTTTTTCTCGGTACACCACTTTGAAATTTCCTGGTTGCAAGTAAATTGTGCCAGCCATTTGATTGAATTGAAGGTCGCAAACCCACTCCCACTGACCCGGGTTGCGTTCATAAAACACATGGCCTAAAATGCCTTTGGGCGCTTGGTATACAAACTGACCAGCCGCCGGAATGTCGATGCTCGTTAGTTTAGATTGCTCAATTTTGACTTCTTTGTAGGTGCGCGGCAGCGTTAACACTTCTAATTGATAGCTGCCCACCAAATACTTTTGAATATCGCCGAGTTGCTGCACATGGAGTGTTTTGCTCGCGTCAGTTTGCAGTATACGCGTCTCTAGTTTGGTGCCGGCTGGGCTCTTGACGGAGGTCACTTTGAGCTGGCCCTGCCCTGCTGGCAACTGAATGGTGTTGTGCGTATGGGGAAGGATGGCAATGTTATTTTTGGCAAGTGGCGGAACGGTAGCCACGCGCAAATCGTAGCGCAAGGAAGGGTCGAGTACGAGGGTGTCGGGCAAGCCCTTGCGGTTGAGGGTATGTACGAACGTGTATTTTAAGTTGGTGGTGCCGGCTTCGTACAAAAACATACTGACGTCTGTTTCGAGTGGCCTGGCTTCAACGGTGTTGAGGTTGATTTGAACCGTGGTGTTCAAAAGGGCTTTGGACAAAATATTGGAAAGCACGTTTTCAAAAGCGGCTTTGCTTTCGGCGTCGGTGTAGCTGCCGATACATTCAAATTTGTCGAGGTAGCTGAGGTCCATGCCGAGGCCGATTACAAAAGGCGTGACTTTAACCCCCTTGTCGCGGAGTTTGCGCGCTACAATACAAGGGTCGTTGTCGCAAGACTCTAGGCCATCGGTAATGAGAATGATGAAGTTACGGGCCAATGTGTCGGGGAAATCTGCTGCTGAAGCTTCTAAAGACCTTGCAATTGGCGTAGCGCCTTTGGCTTGTAGCCCTTTGATTTTGGTCTTGATAGGGTCGATGTTCGCAGGGCCAAAAGGCACTTCTAGCTTGGTATCTTGGCAGTCTTGATAGGTGTTGGTGACGTTAGATTGGTGGCCGTAAACCCGCAGGGCAAGCTCGAGGTTTGGCACACCGCGCAAGCTTTCGACACTTTTCGTCAGCACTTCTTTGGCAGCCGCCATGCGTGTTTGGTTATTCCAATCGAGGTTCATGGAATTGGAAGCATCCAAAATGAAAAGAATGCGCGTAGTGGTTTGGGTCCAGCCGAAACTGAAAAAAGTCAGAAAGAGGAGGGCCCAAATTGCTTTCACTAGTAGTCTCCGAGGGTTTCTGCGAGTTGGTCAAGTGCCACTTGGAGCTGCTCAGCATTGGGTGCAACGCCATGCCATTTGTGTGAGCCCATCATGTAATCCACACCCTGACCCATTTCTGTTTTCATGATGATCACTACCGGTTTGCCGTTGCCTGTCATGGCTTTTGCTTGCTGCATTGTACTGCGGATGCTGTCAAAATCGTGGCCATCCATGTGCAAGACTTCCCAGCCAAACGATACCCATTTTTGATGGAGGTCGCCGAGTGAAAGTACTTCGTCTACATCGCCGTCAATTTGGCGACCGTTGGCGTCTATGGTGGCAATAATGTTGTCTACTTTGTTGGCTGCAGCATACATTGCAGCTTCCCAGATTTGACCTTCTTGCAGCTCGCCATCGCCGTGCAAAGTGTAAACCAAAGTAGGGTCTTGATTGAGTTTTTTGATTTGTGCTGCGCCAAGCCCCACTGATAATCCTTGCCCAAGTGAGCCTGAAGCCATGCGGATACCTGGTAGATTTTTGTCCGTAGACGGGTGGCCTTGAAGGCGTGCGCCTAGCTTGCGAAAAGTGCTTAATTCGGCTGCTGGAAAATAGCCAGCTCTCGCCAAGACGCTATACCAAACTGGTGAAATATGGCCATTGGACAAAAAGAAAAGGTCTTCGTTTTTGCCGCCCATTTGAAAATCAGCAGCGTTGTGCTGCATTTGCTCAAAATATAAATAAGTAAGGAAGTCTGTACAGCCAAGTGAACCACCCGGATGACCTGAATTAACGGCCGAAACCATTCTGACGATATCTCTTCTTACTTGTGAGGCAATGCCTGCCAATGCTGTGTTTTCCATGTTTATTATTTGAACTTTTGGTGCTACAAAGCTACGTTTTATTAACTTAGCCTTATATTTAAAGCTTTGAACATTTGATGCAACTTTTCAACGAATTGTGACGTCATAGAACGAATTCTATCCCATATGAAACTAATTTACACCCTATTTTTTGCGCTTTTAAGCCTTTCTAGCTGGTCTCAAACCCTCGAAACTGAGCTTAGCAAAAGTTATTCCAAAGAAGAAATTGCGCAGTTCAAAGCCGAAAACTCCTTGCCGCTTTACGATTACGCCCTGACGCATGCTTGTTATTTAATTGATGCCCCACAAGGTAAAGACGTTTCAAATTTTCAGACCATTCAATTGAGCTCAAACCCAGATGTTCCTATGGTCATTTCAAAAGAACCCATCGTCTTTACAGATTTTGATCTCAAAATTCTAGACAGAACTCAATACTTTTTGGTAGCGAACACCAATAAAATCTTGGTTGTTAAATCCAAAAACATCCTTTCATTAGAAATGCAAAATCAGAAAAAATGAAACTAATTTTACGCTCAACCCTTTTCTTATTTGCGTTCATTTCTTCTGTTCAGGCGCAAGTAACCCTCACTTTAACAGGTCCAGACTACGGGCAAACCAACCCGCTCAACTGTTCTGGGATTGTGCCAACGGGCGGCACCAACTTCATAGACGGCACAGGCAACTACGCGCCCAACATGAACGAAACTTTAGTGCTCTGCCCCGACCTCACACAAGGTTCAAAAGTATCAATCGCATTTGCCACCAATATTGGCTTTGAATGGGATGTCCATCCTACTGACACACTTTATATCTACGACGGGCCATCAACTGCTTCGCCCCTACTCGGCGCCTATAATAACGGCACCAACCCGGTTGGGCTTTTTGCGCAGGCTTCTTGGAACAACCCAACAGGCTGTCTTACCTTGCGCTTCAAATCCAACGGTGCCAACGAAGGTACTGGCTGGGTAGCAAACGTCGCTTGTGGCAATCCACCACAGCCAATTGTTGCACATGTCGAGGCCTTTAAAAATGGCGGCGGCACCAACATCATGAATCCATTAGACACCGGTTTTATAGACCTCTGCCCTGGCGATAGCGTCTTGCTCAAAGCGCTCCCGGCATTTCCGCACTCCCTAGAAAACACCAACACCGGCTATTCGCAAACCAATGCCAACTGTACTTTCGTCTGGACCATCGGCGGCATCGGACAATTCACCGGTGACCAAGTTTGGTTTACACCCACGGCCAATACCGGTTATTACGTAGACCTCGCCGTTACTGACCAGTTTCCGCAAACCATTCACTCCAATTTCAAAGTGCGCGTTTCTATCCCTCCTATTTTTGCAGGAACAGGGCCACTAGAAGACACCGTTTGTTTGGGTCAAAACTCATACCTAGTTGGTGGTGTTACCCAACAAGACACCGTAGGTATTGAAATCCCCGGCGGCACCTTCCAAATTGGCGGTACTTTCGCGGGCCTTACTTTCTTGCCAGATGGCGCGGGGCAAATGTACCAAACGTCTATCCCGATGTCGGGCTTTGACTCTACAGCGGTCATTACTTCAGGCGCCGATATCGAACAAATTTGCTTGGATATCGAGCACTCCTACATTGGCGATATCGAAATTGCACTCACTTGCCCCAACGGCACAACCGTTTCCTTGATGAATGCCTACAACCAAACCCCTTTTGGATGGGCAGAACTCGTCCCTGGAGGCTGTGGCAACGGCATCAGTACTTTCTTGGGCAACGACACCGACATCGACGGCGGCAACCCCGGCTCACCCGTTTGGAGCTATTGCTTCTCCACGACCAATAACACCTTCAACACCATTTGTGCTGAAAATACAGCGGGCAATACCGTCGTCAATGACTACGGCTTTCCGTCCATGAATCCGAATGGCGTGTACCTCCCCGACGGCGATTTCAATCAATTTGCAGGCTGCCCTATCAATGGCAACTGGACCATCTCCGTTCAAGACAACCAAGGTATCGACGACGGCTATATTTTCTCTTGGGGCATCTATTTCAATGCCTCCCTTTATCCTGAAAGCGAAGGTTATCAAAACTATGTGGTTACCGAAGGCTGGTTGTCAGACCCCACCATTATCTCTGGCCAAAACGACACCCTCATCGTGATCCAACCGAGCGCTCCGGGCATCACCAACTACACCTACAACATCACCGACAACTTTGGTTGTAACTACGACACCACTGTTTCCTTCGTTGTTTTGCCTCGCCCAGCTATCTTTTCTGATACGGCCGTTTGCAACTACAACTACTTTGTAGGCAACACTACTGCTTATGCGGGCGGTCAATGGTTTGCTTTGGATACAGCGGTTCATTTTATTCCAAATAACCTCATAGACAACCCCGAAATCATGACCTACAATATGGGCGGCGTCTTCCCCGTATTTTTTATAGACAACGCCTGCCAAGACACCGTCGCGGCGAGCATTGAATTTATGCCCTACGTCTATACGGCCATTTTAGATTCGGCCATTTGCCAAGGAGCTAACTTATGGCTCAACCCTTATGTCATCAACACACCGCCGCTGCAAAGTGGCTACAGCCCGCCTATCAACGGGCAATGGTGGGACGGCAGCACAGAAGTGCCAAGACTAGCCACAGAAGCGGGTAATTATATTTATACCGCACAAAATTCATGTAATACCATTAGCGACACAGCCAACATCACCTACAAACCCTGCGACATCACCGCACCAAACGTTGTTGTGCTTTCTTCACTGAGCGGCAACGATGCCTTTTTTGTAGACTATCAAGGCATCGCTGAGTTTAAATGTACCATTCTGAACCGTTGGGGAAATGTAATTTTTGAATACACCAACCCTGCCGAAAAATGGTATGGCAAAACAGCCGCCGGCGACACCGTTGAAGAAGGAACCTACTTCTACCGCATAGACGCGACTTTAGATGGCGGTATTGAGCTTCAAAAACACGGTTTTGTCGTGCTGAAGTACTAACATTGCTTATTTTTGTGGCAAAACTATATTTATGATCAGTTTTGCCGACGAAATCAAACAAGGAATACCTACAGCACTCCCTGCACCAAAAGCCTGGGATCCAGCCATCAATCATGCGCCAAAACGCAAAGAGATTTTAAGCCCTGCTGAAAAGAAATTGGCTATTGCCAACGCCTTGCGTTATTTCCCGAAAGCACAACACGCCATTCTTGCGGCAGAATTTGCGCAAGAACTTCAGACTTACGGTCGTATTTATATGTATCGTTTCATGCCCGAGCATCCTATTTTCGCAAGGCCAATAGACGACTACCCCGGAAAATCAGCACAGGCGAAAGCCATTATGCTCATGATTCAAAACAACCTCGACCATCGGGTTGCACAGCATCCGCACGAGCTCATTACCTACGGCGGAAACGGTGCGGTTTTCCAAAACTGGATCCAATACCGTTTGGTGATGCAGTATTTGTCCGAAATGACCGACGAACAAACCTTGGTCATGTATTCTGGCCACCCAATGGGTTTGTTTCCATCGCATCCAAACGCCCCACGCGTGGTGGTTACCAATGGCATGATGATTCCGAACTACTCTAAACCAGACGACTGGGAAAAATTCAATGCACTAGGCGTCACACAATACGGCCAAATGACAGCCGGCTCCTATATGTATATTGGCCCGCAAGGAATCGTGCACGGCACCACCATTACGGTACTCAATGCAGTGCGCAGGTTGGCTAAAAACCGCGACGACATCCAAGGCAAGTTATTCTTGACTGCAGGTTTAGGCGGTATGTCGGGCGCACAGCCCAAAGCTGGCAACATCGCTGGTGTCATTTCGGTTACGGCTGAAGTCAATCCCAAAGCGGCACATACGCGTCACGAACAAGGCTGGGTAGACGAAATCATTTCAGACTTAGACCAACTGGTTGCGCGCGTCAAAAAAGCACAAGCAGCTAAAGAAGTCGTGTCTATTGCCTATTTAGGCAATGTTGTAGATGTCTGGGAAAAATTCGACCAAACAGACGTTCATGTCGACCTCGGCTCAGACCAAACTTCGCTGCACAACCCATGGGCAGGTGGTTATTACCCCGCTGGCTTGAGCTTCGATGAAGCCAACGACATGATGGCTGGCGACCCTGAAACATTCAAAACCTACGTTCAAGAAAGCTTGCGCAGACATGCTGCGGCTGTCAACAAACACACTGCAAAAGGCACTTACTTCTTCGATTACGGCAATGCCTTCTTACTGGAGTCTTCAAGGGCTGGTGGAGAAGTCATGGCAGCCAACCACATCGATTTCAAATACCCTTCTTATATCCAAGATATTCTAGGCCCAATGTGCTTTGATTTCGGCTTTGGCCCTTTCCGTTGGGTTTGTGCCAGTGGCAAGCCCGAGGACCTCGAAAAAACCGATGCCATTGCCTGCGCAGTACTCGAGCACATGATGCAAGAGAGCCCAGCCGAAATCCAGCAGCAAATGGCCGACAACATTCAATGGATCAAGGGAGCGCGCGCCAATCAAATGGTGGTGGGTTCGCAAGCACGTATCTTATATGCAGATGCAGAAGGTCGCATGCGAATTGCTGCTGCTTTCAATGAAGCGATTGCCAAAGGAGAAATTGGCCCCGTCATTTTAGGCCGTGATCACCACGACGTATCCGGAACCGACTCTCCTTACCGCGAAACTTCAAATATCTACGACGGTTCAAGATTTACCGCAGACATGGCCATCCAAAACGTCATCGGCGACAGCTTCCGCGGCGCTACATGGGTGAGTATCCACAACGGCGGCGGTGTAGGTTGGGGCGAGGTCATTAACGGTGGTTTTGGCATGTTGTTAGACGGCTCTGCACAAGCGCAACGCAACCTCACGAGCATGCTCCATTGGGATGTCAATAACGGAATTGCCAGACGCAATTGGGCGCGCAATGAAAACGCTACTTTTGCGATCAAGCGCGCTATGGAAGCCGAACCACTTTTGAAAGTAACACTGCCTAATTTGGTTGATGAGCAGCTATTGGAAGATCTGTTCTAAAAATAAGAAAGATCACAAAGCATTAACGCTTTAGTTCAAAGGAAAGGCAGTTCTCAGCAACTCACCTTTGCTCGTTGGCATCTCAAAATGCAAGATGTCTGCAATTGTTTTGGAGATGTCTGTCATTTCGGCTTCTTCCGTCACCACAACACCTTTTGGCGTATCTGGCCCCAAAACCAAAAGTGAAATATGCCGACAGCCCTCGCAACGACAACCATGATTGACAAACCCTGAGCGCACGCCATCTAAGTGCCTACCGTGGTCGTTGGTGATAAATAGCGTAGTCTGATTGCGCAATACAGGATTCTCTTGGATCATTTGCCAGAGATTGGCTGCATAAAGATCTGTTTGCGTGATAGACTCAAGGTATTTGTCCCAGTTGTTGGCATGGCCATAGACATCGACAGCCAAGAGATTGATGAGCATGAGTTGTGGTGGATTGGCAGACTGCACCAACTCAGCAGTTTTGGCGAAAGTTTTGTCGTCGCGGCCATAACCCAAGCCATTGCCATTGGGGCCGCAATAGGTGCTGGCTACAAATTGATTGTTCCATTTTTTGTGCGAAGTATTGACCAATACATCCAATTTGCCCTTGCTGGCCACAACATATGCCGCTGTGGAGTCTTTGCCCGTGGCTTTCAAAAAGTACTGAAAAATATTGGGCTCTTTGGGCAAGGCGGTACCCGCATTGGAGATACGCTGATACGTCCCGGTGACGATTGCAGTGTGGCCCGGAACCGTGTAAGTGGGGCCGTTGTTTTTGAAGTTGGCATAAAAGGTGCCCTCGTGCTTGAGCGAATCGCAGAGAATGGGGCTGTATTTGCAGGTGGGCTCGCCATACGTTTCTGAGTATCTCGGGCCATCGATGACTAAAATATAAACGTATTTAGTCGTGTAATTCGTTTGTAAATTTTGGGCATATGCTTGACCATTTAAAGACAAGCAAAGCAGCGCCAAGAAAATAATTCTTTCCATCGGCTAAAATTACATAGAAAACCCTAAAGTATAGGAATTCTTAGAGGCGTTGCAATTTCAATACCGTAGCAGCATTGTTCAGGCTGGAACATTTTAAGATATAGAAGCCAACACGAGGTAAGCTCAATTGTTCTGATGACTTTGTTGCATAAAAAGTTTGTAGCAATTTGCCTGAGCCATCATATAACTCTAGTAAATCATTGGCTTGTAAACCATTGATCTGAACGGTTTCGGAAGTCGGATTCGGGAAAACCTCAATTGGCGCCGTAGTCTGGTGATTGATACCCGCAAGACTTGCATCGTAAGTAACCCGCACCGGGATATACTTGGTGACCGTTTGCGGGGGAACGCCGTTGTCTGTGGTCTGAATTTCAATGTTATAAAGGCCTGGTTGAACACCTGTCGCATCAAAGGTGAGCTCAAAACTTGTGAATTCATCGCTGACTACTGTGGTTTGATAAGTCAGTGCTGTAGGTTCGTCGCAACTTATGCTTGTCGTTAAAATTTGACCAATTTCAGGCGTGCTGATGCCAACAATAAAATCAACTGCATTTAAACTTTTAAGGGTGTCGCCGGTATAGACGTCGATGGTATCGCAAATACCACTGCTCATGACTAGCGGTGGAATATTTGTATTGGAAGAGGCCAAGTCAAAATAAATTTCTTGACCATCTAAAAAATCTACTTGGTCATTGTTGGCATAAGGGCCATCAAAGGTGACGCCACTTGCATCAAACTGCCCTACCTGAAAATAATTGACACCATTGCCTATATTCACACCAACGGTAGCAGGTGATCCGCCAAAACCATTTGAGCCACCAGAAGCAGAACCTGTTGTCCATTGCATGTCTCCATAGCAAAAAGAAACATTGTTGGCACTCGGAATGAGTGTGTCTAGGCCGTCAGAAATAATCAGTTGAAACGTATTGAGCTTGTCTTCCATCATGTTGAAGTATCCTACGTGGTCCCAAACAATAACTAAGGAATGTGGATTCAATTTATACCAAACATTGCCGCCATTTGTAGATCTGGTATCTACATCAGCCCAAAAAGGCGCAATCATATTAAAAGTTGGATCCGGAAATGAGTAAGCCGTAAAAGCATTATAAGGTTGTGAGAAGGATATATTTCCGTTGTTATTGATGTACAAGCTATCATAGGTAGTGCCATAAAAACTGAAGTTAAAGGGCAAAGCGATACTATTTGAATAGAGGTCGTCGTTAGGCAACATGGCCAATTGAAAAGTGGAGTCTAGCGGCACTAAGCAATCGCACAAGCCTGATTTTTCATTCGGTTTTCCTTTGTAATGTTGAACGGGCGTGGAAATGTTTGGCGCTGTTAATTCAGCTCCATGTAGCGCATTGATTTGTTTGCGCACTTGATATGCTTTGGAATCTAGGGTAACTTGTTGGGCCATTGCAAATGACATAGAAAGTAAACCGCAAACGAGAGAAAATAGACGCATAGCTTTGTTAATTAGTAAGTTGACCGTTAAATTAATGCAATAAATTCAAAATGGCCAGATTCTATTGATACAAATTGAACAAAAACAACAACAAGCTCGTAACTTCTTTGTTTAAATCTTTGGTTGCAATACCATTAAAGTGGTAAATTTGCAGCAAACAAAGTGTTTTATTTATAATTAATCTAAATAAAAACGAGATGTTAACCGTTACAGATGCTGCCAAAAAACAGTCGATTCGTCTTATGGAAGACGAACAAAAAGATGGTTTCTTTATCAGAGTAGGTGTACAAGGCGGAGGCTGTTCTGGCCTCATGTACCAACTTACTTTTGACAACCAAGAACACGAAGGCGATATGTCCTTTGAAAACAACGGCGTCAAAGTTGTTGTGGACAAAAAAAGTTACCTCTATTTAGTAGGCACAACCCTTGATTTTTCAGGTGGGCTCAATGGCAAAGGTTTTGTTTTTCAGAACCCCAATGCCGATCGTACATGTGGTTGTGGTGAATCCTTTTCTGTATAAAGATGTC
>JBEEKN010000059.1:0-13051 GCA_041168605.1 Bacteroidota bacterium
GTTTTTATTCTTAAAAACGCTGTTTCCTTATTTCTCAATACTTCAAAGAACTTGTCTTAATGTTATCAGTAAGAACTCCCGTCCTCACTCATCTTACGCTTTCATTCTTCCCGTTTGTGTCAGACCGTTGTCTCAATTGCGGGGTGCAAAGATATGTACTCTTTTTCGTTCTGCAATGCTTTTTTGAAAGAAATTTTAAAAAAATATTTTCAAGCGAACACAGTGGTCTAACGATCAAGCATTTGAAAGGTTTCGTTTTTTGAATCTTTTTTGTGGAAACCCTGTATTTTCGGCATCTTTGCAATATATGGTACTTGGTAGAAGGGCTTATTTAAAATCTTTAAACGACGAACAATTGATTGGCGTCTATAGAGAAAAGCAGTGGTCGGCTTGTATAGATGAGCTTTACAGTCGCTATGGGCACCTTGTATATGGCGTTCAACTAAAGTACACCAAACAAACAATGGATGCCGAAGACCTGACCATGGAGTGTTTTGCCAAACTTCCAGCTTTATTATTACAACACGATATCGCATTCTTTAAAGGTTGGTTGTTTACAGTGGCCCGAAATCTCGCGCTTACATTCTTAAGGAAGAATAAAACAGGAATCATAGATCAATTAGACGAACAAAAGCAAGGCCTGGTCATTGAGGAGGATACAATCGACATCGAAAAAGAACTCAGCTTGCTTGAATGGGCGCTGCCACAACTAAAAGAACATCAGAAAACTTGTATCGTACTTTTCTATATAGAGCAAAAGAGCTACGAACAAATAATGGCGCAAACGGGCTACACTTTTAATGAGGTCAAAAGTTATGTGCAAAATGGCAAGCGCAACCTTAAAGTGCTAATGGAACAAAAAGAAAAATATGAAAGCAAATAGAGCGCTCTTTAAGAAATACCTCCGCACCTCTGATCAACAGACCAAATATCAGACGGAAAAGATATTGACGGATGACGACTTTGCAATGGAAGCCCTTGAAGGATTCCAAGGTCAAAAAGATGCTTGGCAACGTTTTGAAGCCCTTGATCGAAAATATCATCAAAAGAAGCGGATTCAAAGAATGAGTATGATTAGTTTTGCCCTACTCTTCTCTATAAGTATAGGCTGGTATTTCATGCCTCCTAGCCCTCAGAAAGATCATTCCCCGAACAACAAAGCTAATTTTAAATCCACTTCAATTAAAATACATGATCAAGCCGATGTTGAAAAAATGACAACTGCAGTTTTTCGAGAGCGTATTTCACCACGACAAGTGATCACGGAATTAACCACGAAAGCTAAGGAAATTGAAAACAGACCAGAAGTAATGGAACGCATTCAGCAAATACCCGCACAACGTGTCGAATTCCAAACGCAAAAAGAACAACGCCTCGCTTTAAAAATGGGTCGAGAACTATTTATCAAAAATTTTAAAGTACTTGACTACCGTTATTACAGGGATGGTAGTAAGGCTCAGCGTCAAACTTTTTCAGAGGATGAGCTTGGCGAACAATCTTTGACGGTTCCATATTTGAATCTTCTCAATAAGGCAATAGTAGATTTTTCAAACGAAGATTACAAACTAGCCTTGTTACATTTTGATGAAATCTTGAGTAATTATCCAGACGATGCCAATGCGCTATTCTATGGTGCCATGTGTTTATTCAATCTTAGTGAATACCGCCAGGCAGAAAGTAGATTTCTTAAGCTTCAAGACATCCCGTTTGCCAATTTTAGTGAGGAAGGAAATTGGTATCTACTTCACATTTATCAAAAGGTAAAAAATAAAACAGCATTTGAATTATTGAAAAATCAAATCATTGAATCGAAAGGATTCTATAGTAGTCGCGCTAAAAATCTTGAAATTGATTAACATTTTGAATTCTTTGTCGACTTAATGATATGAATAGAATTTATACACTCTTCTTGCTTTTAACCTGCTTTCATTTAAGCGCTCAAAAGTTTAGGCAAATAAGTGGCGCTACACAAGGCACCACCTTTCATATTTCTTATCAGGATCCGAAGCAACGAGATTTTACAAAAAAAGTCCTCCAATTGCTATCTGATTTTGATGCCTCGGTATCTACTTACAACCCCAATTCAGTTATTACAAAGATCAATCAAAACAAAAGTGGCGTCAAACTGGATCCTTATTTTATAGCCTGTTTTGAACAAGCTAAAGAAATTTGGAAAATTACGGATGGTGCATTTGATCCAACAGTGTATCCCTTAGTAAATGCTTGGGGTTTTGGGCCCGAGCGAAAGGACATACTAGAACAACAAAAAATCGATAGTATATTGACATTTGTCGGTTTTGAAAAAATTGAAATTGCTGATAAGCAAATCATAAAAAAAGACCCTAGAGTTCAGCTCGACTTTAATGCATTTGCACAAGGTTATTCAGTAGATGTATTAGCGGAATTCTTATTGAAAAAGGGGGTGGAAAATTTTATAGTTGAAATTGGTGGCGAAGTATATGTACATGGTAAAGCAGAAAACGGCAAATGGCGTGTGGGCATAGAACAACCGGTTGAGAACAAAACCACAAAAAACGGACTCCAACTGATCGTTGAAATGGAAAATATGGCCGTAGCCACTTCCGGAAATTATAGAAGGTTTAAAGAAATCGATGGCAAAAAAATTGTTCATCACATTGACCCACACACTGGAAAACCAACGGCTAATCAGTTATTGAGCGCCTCAGTTTTCAGTGCGCATGCCATACAATCTGACGCTTTGGCTACCGGTTTTTTGGTGCTCGGTTTGGAGAAATCAAAAGAATTTCTAAAACTACATCCTGAAATTCAAGTCTTTTTTATTTATGCAGATGACCAAGGTAAATACCAAGTGTTCATGACTGAGCAACTCATGGAATGGATTGCTCAAAAACAATAAAAAAGGCTCCATGTAGGAGCCTTTACAAAATGGAGGATGCTAAGCTTATTTGTTGACAACAACCTTTTCTTTTAAAGTTGTTTTGCCGTTTGTAACAGCAATGAAATAAACACCATTAGGCATTGCAGAAAGGTTCAATACTTTCTTCTGCTCATTTAACACTGGTACAATCAGTAATTCTTCGCCAGCCATATTATAAACAGAAATAGAGGTAGCCATGTTGAAAGCTACTTCAACGATGCCATTCAAAGATGGATTTGGCGAAATTACTACCTCTAAAGGACTTGCAATTTCTTCTACACCTGCTCCGGAAGGATTCCAAGCTAAGGCAATGCCTGTGAAATTGGCATCGTCTGTTGGGTTTTGAATATCGGCATTTGGACCTTTTGTAAAGGTATATGACCTAGATGCTTTTGCTGTATTTCCATGATTCCAGCAAGATTCTACAGTAATTTTGTAGGTGCCATCAGGAACTAAGTTGCCAGAGGCATCTGTGCCATCCCAACTCACGTTGATTGTTCCGAAGCTATTTAAAGTTGCACCTGTTGTAGCGCCAACTGTATTACAAGCCCCAGACATACAATTATTGGCATTTCCACCGGAATTGACAGCCCAAATGGGTAAGTGATCAGAGGTGCCGCCTCCTGCATTTCTTTTGCGCGTCTTTACAAATGCGCCCGAACTGGTCTGAATCCAGACGGCCATGACATTTTTGTTTCCCGTGTACGAAGTGTGGGGTGTTTGGGTAAAAGCTAATGTTAAGGTACCTTGAGTTTGAGCGCAAAGAAGATTGCTAAGGACCAATGCAATTGTTAATATTGTAATTTTCATTGTGAAATATTTTTTACGAATTTATGAAATTAATAAACTTCATAAAAAAAATTAATTACTTAAATTGGTTAATCGGGTGCAAGCTCTTGCTTTGCGCTTTGCCACGTGGGTTTTATTTAGTGCATTTGCAACCTCTGCGCAATGGCAGTATGCATCTGCATTTCCTTTATCGAGTTTGTTCGCCCGCTTGAGGTCGAGATAGGCGTTTTTGAAGTCTTTTTGTGACAAATAAATTTCGCCACGTAAAAAATAAACATCTGCTTCTTTCGGGGTGAATGTCAGCTGATGTGTATAATCTGCTGTTGCACCTTTGAGGTCGCCAAGATGGGTTCTTATAATGCCACGGTCCAAATAGATCTGAGCTACTTCTGGGTCGAGTGCAATGACCTGATCAAATAAATGAAGAGCCTCTGTGAAACGCTCTTGATAGGCCATCTGAATAGCTTGAGCATAAATAGAATCGATAGTTGGCGACTTTGATACACGCTGAATTTCTTGGGCACAAATGCCACTTGTAAGAAATAAAAACAAACTCAGATAGAAAGCAGACATTAGTTATCTTGCTTTCCCTGTTGGATCCAGCAATTGATTTTTTGAATGGTGGAGTCTGCAAGCGCTGGGCCACCGAGCGGCATCAGCTGGTAGGAATTGGCTTTCATAGAACCAACTACTGCGTTTGCATTAGCCGCAACAGAAGTATAATTACTGAGGTCGTAGCCGCCAGAAGCATTGCCTTGGTCGTGGCAACTGATGCAATTGGCTTGTAAAATTGGCATGACATCATTAGAAAAGGAAATGGTGGTGTTGCATTGTTGGTCAATCGGCGTGACTTTCTCTCGGGTACAAGAAAAAAGTGCGATTGAACAAGAGGATAAGGTAACGAAACCTGCAATAAATAAAACGGACTTTTTCATATGGAGTATTATTTACCTTGAGCAGGGATTTCAAAATTGACTTTCATGATATCCGGAACGGCATCGCTCTTTTTACCGACCTTGAAATCCATGCGGTTCACATTAAAAACTCCTTTAAATGTGATTTTATTACCTGACTTGGCGTAGTTAGCCGGAACTGTGACTGTTTTGGTAATTCCTTTGATGGTCAAATTTCCGATGATGTTATAGGTGCTCCCCTCTTTCTTTTCAACCTTAGTTGACTTGAATTTGGCATAAGGGTACTTTACAGCATCAAACCATTCTGCTGTTTGCGCTTTTTTGTTCATCATGCCATTTCCTGTTGAGATGGTGCGCACATCAATTTTAAAGTCGAAACTTGAATTGGCAAGATCCTTTTCATCAAATTCAATTTGACCTTCCATGGTTTTGAATGAACCGGATGGGTCTTTACTTTTGAACTCAATTGAGAAATCTTTGGTGACTTCGTAATGATCTAAAATGACATAGGTAAATGCGCCTAATAAGGAGATTGCGCAAAGAGAAAGTAGGGAGATTTTTAGTGTTTTCATTGTTATTTTTCTATTCGATTACAAATTTTCTGCCAACTGTGAAGCCCAATCTGAATTGTCCGTCTTGCCACTTTTCTGTGGTGTAGGGAATAAATTGGGTTTCGCCGATGCCGCCTGAGTTGGTGATGTTGATGGTGAAGTTGTGGCCAAAGGTGAACCATTCGAGGGCGATAGCGCCGCTGTTGGTGAAGCCACTTTGGCGTGTCTGGCTGCCGTTGAAACAATGGTAATATTCACCGATGAGCGCAAAGCGAGAGGTGAGGCGAATTCGGCCTGACACACCTAATGCAAAAAGGTCGTTGGCGTCGGTGTTGGCCACGTAGTTGCGGTGAACGAGCGTTGGCGAAATTTGCAAAGCGCCACGGTCTCCAAAATGATGGGCAAAATTGACTTGGGCAAAATAATTGAGGCGGTGTACCACTTTTGGGAAGTGCGTTACCAAGCCTTCGTCTTGGGAGGCAGTCATGTAAGTAAAACTTGAGCCTGCCACGGCGGTGATGCTAATGGGTGATTTTTGTGGCGCTTGACTGATTACTTTGTACTTGACAAAGCCGTCTACCAAAGAGCGGTAAGGCGCGCCTGTTCCTTTTGAACGTCCAAAACCGACCATCAGTTGATCTGTGATGCCGTATTCTAAAGCAATGCGCATGTCAGAAAGGTTGTCAAAACCAAACATTTGCTGAACGCCGCCATTGGTACCAGCGAGGTCGCCAAAGCGGTGTTCTATGCGAAATTCGTAGGTGCCTTTGCTGAGGGTTTCTACGGAGTGTCCATTGACGACGCGGGTGGAGGAGAAAGTGCTAATGGGCTCTACGTATTCCGCTTCGCTTGTTGCTTCAGAAGGTTCTTGTGCAAATAGCGCTATTGGAAAGATAAACGCTAGTGGGAGAATGTTGTAAATTTTCATTGGAAATTGTTTGAACCGTTTATAAGACGCAAAGTTCTACAAAAAGTTGGATGCTTTTGTTAAACAATCAGAAAGTTGCAAAAACTAAGATTTTTTTCTCTTTTCTGCGAGCCATTTTGGCACAACGGCTTCATGGCTTTGTGGTGTATCGAGCAGCTTTTCGAGGAGATCGGGGCGTTTGGCTTTTTGCAAGCGCTGACGGATCCAATCTTTATTTTCTTTCTTGTACCAAAAGAAATAGCGATTTTGATTGAGTTTTTCTTCCTTGGTTTTTACGGTGTTGACCGGCTTCAAAGTATATGGATGAACGCCAGTATAGTAAATAACTTCAGCGACAGTCATTGGTGTTGGCGTAAAATCTTGAACTTGCTCTAATTGAAAGCCCATGTCTTTGGTTTCGGCAGCAAGATTGGCCATGTCAATTTCTTCACAACCAGGGTGCGAGGAGATGAAATAAGGGATGAGCTGTTGTTTAAGGCCGTGCTTAGCAGACAAACGGTCGTATTTTTCCTTGAACTTATGGAAATACTGAAACGAAGGCTTGCGCATTACTTTTAGTGTGGCGTCTGAGGTGTGTTCGGGCGCAACTTTCAAGCGGCCTGAGACGTGGCGGGTAATAACTTGCTCGATGTATTCGTCGTGGTTGCCGTCTTCGTTGTTTTTATTGAAGTCGTCTACGAGAAGGTCGTAGCGGATGCCGGAACCTACAAATGCTTTTTTGACTCCAGGGAATTGGTCGATTTTGCGGTAGAGGTCGGTCATTTGCTTGTGCGAGGTATCTAAGTTATGACAGATCACGGGATGGATACAACTCGGCGAAACACACTTGGCACAAATAGCTTCGTCTTTACCTTTCATGCGGTACATGTTAGCAGATGGCCCGCCGATGTCAGATAAATAACCTTTAAATTCTGGGTGCTGGGTCAGTTCTTCTACTTCCTTAAGAATTGATTTTTCACTCCGCGAGGCAATGAACTTGCCTTGATGAGCAGAAATGGTACAAAAACTACACCCGCCAAAGCATCCTCTGTGCGTATTGACCGAAAATTTGATCATGTCGTAGGCAGGAATTGCACCACGTTTTTTGTATTTAGGATGCGGAAGTCTAGTATATGGCAAGTCGTAGGAGCCGTCCATTTCCTTTTCGGTCATGGTTTTAAACGGCGGATTAATGACAAGGGTTTGGTTACCTACCCTTTGTGTAATGCGGTTTGCGGCCCATTTATTGGACTCGACTTCAACTATTTTGAAATTGGCTGCATATTTAAGTTTGTCTTGCAAGCAGACGTCATGACTGGCGAGCTCGACGGTTTCCCAGTTTTTATTTTTAGGAAGCTCGGCTGCTGCGCTTTGTAAAAAAGCAACCTGATTAATGGTTTTAGCTTGTTCAAATGGCACTCCTCTTTTGAGTAAACGCAATAGGGTTCTAAGCGGCTGTTCACCCATTCCGTAAACCAATAAATCGGCTCTGGCGTCGACGAGAATAGAAGGCATGAGTTGGTCTTTCCAGTAGTCGTAGTGGGTAACGCGTCGCAAGGAAGCTTCTATACCGCCGAGTAAAACTGGTACATCGGGGTAAATGTCTTTGAGGATATTGCTGTACACAATACTTGCGTAATCTGGACGGAAACCTGCTTGCCCGCCGGGTGTGTAGGCATCCGTAGAACGAAGGCGTTTGTTAGCGGTGTAATGATTGACCATAGAGTCCATACAGCCCGCGGTTACACCAAAAAAATACTTGGGCTTACCCAACTTTTTAAAATCGCGGAGGTCGTCTTGCCAATTAGGTTGGGCAACGATTCCGATACGAAAACCTTCGCTCTCTATAATGCGGCCGATTACGGCCGTACCAAAGCTGGGGTGATCGACATAGGCATCGCCGGAAATGAGGATGACATCAAAGGCCTCCCAGCCTCTTTTCTCTGCTTCTTTTAAAGATAAAGGTAACCAATCGGAAATCGGGCGCTCAGGGTTCATGGTACAAAGATACACCAAGAACAATGTGTCCTGAATTTTGTTGTAATTTTGTCAAAGAAATCTATCAATATTCACCTTAAAAACAAGATCAAAATGGCTTTTGAACTTCCAACACTACCTTATGCTTACACCGCGCTTGAGCCGCACATCGATGCACGCACCATGGAAATCCACCACAGCAAGCACCACCAAGCATACACCACCAACCTAAATAATGCAATTGCAGGAACGGACATGGAAAACATGTCTATCGAAGATATTTTAAAAGTTTGCAAAGACAAACCTGCAGTACGCAACAACGGTGGTGGTTTTTGGAATCACAACCTTTTTTGGGAAATCATGGCGCCAAATGCAGGTGGCAACCCTAGTGGTGAACTCGCAGCAGCCATCGACAGCACTTTTGGTTCTTACGAAGCATTCAAAGACGAATTCGCGAAAGCAGCAACCACACGTTTTGGTTCAGGCTGGGCTTGGCTGTGTGTAACGAACGGTGCGCTCGAAATCTGTTCTACTGCCAACCAAGACAACCCTCTCATGGGCGAAGGCTGCAACGGAACCCCTATTCTTTGCCTAGACGTTTGGGAACACGCCTACTACCTTCACTACCAAAACCGTCGCCCAGACTACATCAATGCGTTTTTCAATGTGATCAACTGGGATGTAGTTGCGGCCAAATTCGCTGCAGCGAAGTAAGAATTTGAACTCAAATAAGCAAAAGGGCGACTGTGGTTGCCCTTTTTTGTTGTGTTATGTTTACGTTAACAAACCAAAATAATCTTGAGAATGGTAGGGTAACAAACTACATTTGTTTTCAAAATCTCAAAACATGGCTGGCATATTAAGTTATTTCTTACCCAAAGACAAAGTCTTCTATTCACTCTTCGAAAAAGCAAGCGACAATCTAGAAAGCATTGCTCAAAAACTGTTAACCGTTGTTCATGAAGCTGATTACAATAAGCGCGCTGCAATTATCGAGGAAATGCGCGATATCGAGCACCAAAACGACAACATTACCCACGAGATTTTCATTGAATTAGGCAAAAACTTCATCACGCCATTTGACCGTGAAGACATCCACGCATTAGCATCAGCGTTAGACGATATCGCCGACTACATTTACGCTTCTGGAAAGAAAATCAACTTCTACAAAATTGACCCGATTTCTGATCAAGGAATTCAAAAAACGGCAGCGGCTATCAACGATGCTGTAATTGCAGTGAAAGCGGCAGTTATGGAATTGCGCAACCTCAAAAACACACAAAAAATCATTGAGTGCGTCATCAAGATCAATAGCATTGAAAACAATGCCGATAATATCTTTGATATGAGTATTGAGCAATTATTCAACTCAGATGTAGATGCAAAAGAATTGATCAAACGACGCGAGTTGTATATGGTCATGGAAACGGCTACAGACAAATGTGAAGATGCCGGTAATGTCATCGAATCTATTGTTGTGAAATACGCTTAATGGATAGCTATCATCATTAAAGACAAATAGATGTTTACTTTATTACTTATCGTTATCGGTATTGCACTACTTTTTGACCTCGTCAATGGTTTTCACGATGCGGCCAACTCTATTGCAACCGTTGTATCCACTAAAGTACTTACGCCTTTTCAGGCCGTACTTTGGGCAGCTATGTTCAATATCATTGCCTTTTGGGTATTCGATATGAGTGTCGGGAACACCGTTGCCAAAACCGTAGACAACAACGCAATTGACCTTTGGGTGATCCTTGCAGGTCTTTTGGCAGCTACTTTCTGGAACCTACTCACTTGGTGGTTGGGCATTCCGTCTTCATCATCTCACACGTTAATTGGTGGCTTTGCTGGTGCTGCGGTGGCACATGCTGGCATGGATGTTATTGCAAGTGGAGAAATCCTCAAAGTGATTTTATTTATTTTCCTAGCGCCATTTATTGGTGGTTTCATTGCCTATCTCATTGCAGTAGTGACTATTTCTAGATCTTACAGGAATAAAATTTTAGTCATTTTAGCGCTCTCAGGCTTGACGATCTACATGATGCAATACATGATTGATTTTCTCGACATGAAGCCAATCATGATGTACATTGTCATTGGCATGATTGCCATTTTCATCATCGTCTATACATGGTTCGAAATTGTTTATGGCTCTAAAAGGCCATCGGCAGTGAAAGAAGCAAACATGCACAAAAAGTTGCAGTTGCTTTCCTCGGCAGCATTTTCTTTAGGCCATGGTGGCGCCGATTCACAAAAAGTAATGGGCATCATTTGTGCAGCGCTACTTGTTTACGGTAATCTAGGTCGTGAAGGAAAATTAGACCAACCTATTCCAAAAGATTTGCGCATCACTGAACTCATGCAAATTGAGTACAAAAAAGCAGATGGCAAAAAACACAAATATAAACCAGAGGTTGCGCAGTTAGATGGTCACGTCTACTTTATAGACCACAAAGAAGTGATCGATGCAGCAACTGGCGAAGCTATTTATGCTGAAGATGGGAAAACGCTCAGAAAAGTTCAAGGTGCGCCATCATTTAAAACGATCAAGAAAAAAATCCATAAAATTGAAATCTACACGTTTGGAAAAGCGCTCTGTGATGCCAAAACAAACGACACCATTTTTCTAAAAGACAAACTCAATCAGTCTTACCAATACGCTGGTATTTTTAATGACTACATTGACCAAGGCACAGGAAAGTTGCACAAAGGACATGAAATTAAAACCAAAGTGCATGCCGAAACAATGCCTGTTTGGGTGGCTTTTGGTTGTTACCTGATGATCGGTTTAGGCACCCTAATGGGTGGATGGAAAATTGTCAAAACAATGGGAACTAAGATCACCAAGGTGACACCGCTGGAAGGTGTTTGCGCCGAAACCGCAGGGGCTTTGACCCTGTTTACGGTATCTCAGTTTGGAATCCCGGTTTCGACAACCCACACCATTACGGGTTCAATTATTGGCGTGGGCGCCACTAAACGATTGAGCGCAGTGCGCTGGGGAGTTACCATTAACCTACTTTGGGCATGGATACTCACTATTCCTGTGAGCGCGTTATTGGCGGCTATTTTTTACCACATAATCATTTGGTTCAAATAAATAAAAACGCGATTTTCATTAAAAAAGGGCGCTTATGCGCCCTTTTTTATTAATTATTCATTCAGTTTTTGAGTTATTTTAAAATTTGTTAACTTTAAACCGAATCTAAAAAATCAGCTATGAAAAAACTTTTACTTACTGTCAGTGCCATCGCATTATCTGCCGCAACTTATGCGCAGGTTATTGTCGCTGGTATTTCGCCACAAAGCATTGTGGCCAACTACGCACACACTTGGGCAGATCCAGGAAGTGGCTGGGGAACGCCAGACTTCAATATCCCAGGAACATTCGTTCAAGATACCCTTATGTTAGTTGACGATGGATCTACAGGTTTGAACGCACAAGGCAACCCGATCTCTGCAGAAGGATGTAACCCACTCATCAACAACCTTACAGGTAAAATTGCTGTTGTATTCCGCAACACTTGTGAGTTCGGTGCCAAAGCATTGAACGCACAAAACGCAGGTGCTGTAGGTGTCATCGTTGTGAACCGCAACCCAGGAGAAGTCATTGCAATGGGTGCTGGTGCCACTGGTGCCAACGTAACTATTCCTGTTGTCATGGTAGACATCAACGATGGTTTGGCGCTTATCGCTGAAATGGCCAATGGCCCAGTTGTGATGTTCCTCGGAAACAAAACAGGTTTGTTCCCTAACGACGGTGGAATTTCAGGTGCTGCAACTTTATTGCCACGCCAAGCTATGATTCCATCTCAATTGGCACAAAACGGAACTGAATTCAATTTTGACCTCGGTTCACGCGTTTACAACTACGGTAACCAAGCGCAAACAGGCATGTCTTTAAACGCCAAAATCACCAACCCAACTGGTGCCTCTATTTATGACAACACCGCTTCAGGTATCAGCCTCGCAGCTGGTGACTCACTTGATGTTTTCCCTGGTGGCGCATCTAGCTTACCTAACTTCTCATTGGCTTCTTACCCAGCTGGTACTTACACCCTCACTTATACCTTATTATTAAGTGGTGCTGACGACTACAACGCAGACAACAGTCTTGTGACTACATTTACTGTTACAGATTCTTTATTCAGCTACGCACAAGCAGATGCTGCTACAGGTACACCAACTGGTGGCAACTACTACCGTCCAGGTACAAACAACCAAACGTATTCTGCATGTCAAGTAATCGACAACGCAAATGCAAGCCGTTTGAAAGCAAATGGTATTTATTTCTCTGCAACAACTGCAGCGGCTTCAGGTGTACTTTTGACAGGAGAAGAAATGGCGCTTTACTTATACAAATGGGAAGATGTCTTTACAGACCTCAACGATGCTAACTTGGCATTCAACACGCTTACAGAAGTAGCGAACGGATTCTACTACTTCCCTGGTGACCTCCAAGGAGAAACCGTTTACGGTGCATTTACTACACCTGTAGCTTTAGAAGACAACCAACGTTACCTTGCTTGTGTTCAAACTGTAAACCTCAACCTTTACATGGGCCATGAAAATGGTACAAACCTTACTTGGAACGAAGCTTACTACCTACAACCAATGGCACCTAACGAAAGTGATGGTACTTGGTTTGCAGCTGGTTTCGGTTCTGATTTACCAAGTTCATTGGCAATCGCAGTATCTGACAACGATGTAAACGTTGCTGAATTGAATACTGTTGCTGGCAAAGCTTTCCCTAACCCAGCGAACGATGTTGTTACAGTAGCCATCGAAGGTGAAGGAACAGCTCAATTGACTGTTACTGACGTTGCAGGTAAAGTAGCTATGTCTGCTTCATTAAACCTTGCAGCTGGTCAAGACAACGTGAATATCGCAAGCTTGACTGCAGGTCTTTACATTTTCAACGTTACACTTGAAAACGGTAAAACTGCTCAATTCAATGTTGTGAAAAAATAAGTTCAACTCATTTTGAACTGAAAAGGGACGGGCAACC
>JBEEKN010000060.1:0-12989 GCA_041168605.1 Bacteroidota bacterium
GTTTTTATTCTTAAAAACGCTGTTTCCTTATTTCTCAATACTTCAAAGAACTTGTCTTAATGTTATCAGTAAGAACTCCCGTCCTCACTCATCTTACGCTTTCATTCTTCCCGTTTGTGTCAGACCGATGTCTCAATTGCGGGGTGCAAAGATATGTACTCTTTTTCGTTCTGCAATGCTTTTTTGAAAGAAATTTTAATTTTTTTTCAATCAAAAATCTAACTAATTGATTTATAGGCGTATTTCTTAAAGCCCTTGGATCACCTTTTTCAAAGCTAAGACAGATTCACTGTCCAGAAGCGCTGAAAGCGATTTTGCAGACGCAGCAAAGACAGGAGTCTTTAATATAGCCGTTGGATCTTGGGCTATATAATAGGTGTCGTTTTCTGAAGCGCACAACACCCATTGTTGTTTATTGATGTAACCGTGGTCCCAGATTGCCAAAGCAACAGCTATACCTATAGTAAACTGTGCTTTGGATGTCCAGGCACCTTTAAATTGTACTTCTGCTAAGAAGAGCCCGATTTGGTCTACCAAGATTCGCTGCTCAGCCGCTGGCCAATTTTTAAATGAAGGAATGATTTGTTGAAGGAGAAAAAGATCGTTGGCAGAAAGCTGTATGCGCTCCACTCTATTATTGTTTGACCTAGCGAGTGCAAACCACTTGCGCATGGCGAAGAGCAATAAGAGCAATACTGCAATTCCATCGATTTTGGCCAAACTTATGAATCCGGACCATATAAAGACAGGGACCAGGATTAATAAGCCTGCGAAAAGCGGAATCCAAAAAGAAAAGCGGTAACTATTCAGCGATCCATTTGTCATTGCGCATTTCTCCTTTAATGGTGACGTTTTTGGTACGAGCGTAATCTTCTGCTGCAACGAGCATTTGCTCGCGGGTGTCGCGGCGAATTAAAATAGCTGAAGATCCTTGCGATTTAACTTCTATGTAAAATCCGTTGCGTAGTCTGGCTGGTTTAGTTGGAGGTCTTCCCATGTTGAAATTGTATTTAAATTAAGTAAGAGTTTGACAATATAACCAAATAATCCGAATATTGTTGCCTTTTGCAAACAAAAATCATGCCCTAATTGATATTGTCATGAAAGAATTAACTTTGCGGCATGATACAATTTGAACGGCTCGGCTACTTTTTACCACAGGGATATCTTTTCTCAAACGTCAACCTCCAAATCAACAAAGGAGATAAAGTAGGGCTCGTCGGAAAGAACGGTGCTGGAAAGTCCACCTTACTACGTATTTTGTCGGGAAGCGTTCAGCCATCAGACGGGCAGGTACATCAGTCCAAGAACCTGAAGTTGGGCTTTTTGACCCAAGATATCCATATCGATTCAGATAAAAGCGTCTACGACTTCCTCTTCTACTCCAACGAGCAGCTCAATGAAATTCGCGAGCGCTTAGACCATATCAATAATGAACTGACTATCCGCACAGATTACGAAGCCGAAAGTTATTTAGCAATGCTCGACGAACTCAGCGACCTCAATCACCGCTTTCAAGTACTCGAAGGTTATCAGTGGGAAGAAAAAATCAAAGCGACCCTAGAAGGTCTTGGCTTTAGTTTGCTCGATCAGCAAAAAATGATTGCTCAATGTTCGGGAGGATGGAAAATGCGCGCAGAATTAGCACGGATATTGGTCAACACGCCAGACATCCTTCTTTTAGATGAACCTACCAATCACCTCGATATCATTTCCATTAGTTGGTTAGAACAATATTTACAGCGTTTTGAAGGCGCTGTTATTTTGATTTCTCACGACCGCTTATTTTTAGATAATGTCAGTACGCGTACTTTAGAGATTTCTCGTCAGCAAATTTTTGACTTCCCCTACGCCTATTCTAAATATAAAGAATTGCGCGCAGAGGAAATGGAAAGACTCGAACAAGCCAAAAAACAGCAAGACAAAGACATTAAGCACGCCGAGGAACTCATCGAAAAATTCCGGGCCAAGAAAAACAAAGCTGCCTTTGCGCAATCTTTGATCAAGAAACTAGATAAAACAGAGCGCATTTCTGTAGAAAAAGACCAGGTTGCCAAACTTAAATTACGCTTTCCTTTAGCGGTTCAACCAGGTAAATGGGTGTTGGAGCTCAATCAGATCGGTAAGAGTTATGATGCGCGTTGTTTGTTCAAGGAAGTTTCTATTACAATTGGTAGAGGTGAAAAAATTGCGCTACTGGGCCCGAATGGCGTCGGAAAATCTACCTTACTCAAAGCCATCATGAGTAATATTACCCACGATGGAGAAGTCATACTCGGACACAACGTTCAGATTTCTTACTTTGCACAAGACCAGGCAGAGAAACTCGATCCGAAACTCAGCATCTACGACACCGTAGATCTTGTCGCTAAAGGAGATTTGCGCAAAGACCTGAGAAGCATACTCGGTGCCTTTTTGTTTTCGGGAGAAGACATCGATAAAAAAGTCGGTGTGCTTTCTGGAGGGGAACGCACCAGATTGGCCTTGTGTTGCTTGTTGCTGAGCCCATCTAACTTCTTGATTTTGGATGAGCCCACCAACCACCTCGACCTCCAAAGCAAGGAAGTACTCAAGGAGGCGCTCGTGCATTACGAAGGCACCTTTATTATTGTCTCGCACGACCGCGAATTTGTCGATGGCCTGAGCAACCGCATTTGGGACATCGAAAACCAAGGCGTCAAGATCCACCACTTTAGTTTGCATGAATACCTCACCTACAAAACGCAAAAAACACCAAGTGAAAGCGCACTAGAAACACCCAAAGAGCGCAAAAAAGAAGCCGTTCAAACGGAAGCGAGCAAACCACGCATCGATAAAGCCCAACAAAAAGCACAGCGCGAAATCCAACAAATTGAGCAGCAAATTGACCAACAAGAAAAAGTTGTGAGCGAAATCGAAAATGAATTGGGCACTATTGACTATGAAGACAAGCAAAAATATAATGCGGTGCTCAACCGTTATGAAGATGCCAAAGCAGCGGTAGAAAAACTCTACCAAAAATGGGAAGAAAAGTCGGCGGCACTATAAAGCGAGTGAAAATCATTAAATTTGACAGGTGAAACAACTCCTTATTTTTTGTTTGGGTTTTTTATTATTGTCTTCAAAGTGCAATAATCAAAATCAGCATCCGGTTCCTTTTGTGCCGGTCGATGTAACCATAGACATCCAATTGCCAAGTTACAGCGACCTTCAAGGCGTAGGCGGATGGACCTACCTCAATGGTGGCTCACGGGGCATTATCGTTTACCGCAAAGGCATCGATGAATTTATAGCCTTTGACCGCCATTCGCCCGCAGACCCAGACGGATCCTGCCCTTATCCATTGTATCCAGACGAGCAAAACTTTTTACAACTCAAAGACTCTTGCAACAATGCTGTTTTTTCGCTCTATGACGGCTCCCCTGTAAGCAACAGTATTTATGGCTTGCGACAGTACGCCACACAATTCAACGGAAACAATTTATTGCGCGTATACAACTAAACCATCATGGCAGATATCAAAGTAACCATTATTGACAGAGAAGGACTCGCTCACGAACTCGAGGGCCCAACCGACATGAACATGAATGTCATGGAATTGTGCAAGGCCTATGACTTACCTGTAAAAGGCGAATGCGGCGGCATGGCGATGTGCGCCACTTGTCAGTGTTACCTAGAGTCTGAAACTGACTTACCGGAACAAAGCGACGCTGAACTCGATATGCTCGATCAAGCCTTTTTTGTAAAAGGAAATAGCCGCTTGGGTTGCCAGATTCATTTAAGCGATGAAATCGACGGTATTGTATTGCGCTTAGCCCCTGAACAGGACTAAACAAGCCATAGAAGTCTAGTTCAGACTTTTGGCAAATACTTTTTTGAATTTCTCGACTTTCGGACGCACCACACTCTGACAATACGGATTGCCCGGATTGTTCTCAAAATAATTGTGGTGGTAATCTTCTGCCTCGTAATAGTTATTGATGGCTACAATTTCAGTAACGATCGGTGCATCCCATACTTTTTCGTCGCTCAAACGCTTGAGGTATTGCTGCGCCAATCTTTTTTGTTCATCGCTGTGGTAAAAAATAACCGAGCGGTATTGGGTTCCGATATCGTTGCCCTGGCGATTGAGTTGCGTAGGGTCATGAACAAACCAAAAGGCTTCTAATAACGCTTCATAAGTAATAACAGCTGGATCGAAAACAACCTGAGCTACTTCTGCATGACCTGTTTGGCCGCCACAAACTTCTTTATAAGTTGGGTCCGTCTTGTGGCCACCAGCATAACCCGGGACTACCGAAACCACGCCTTTCAAATCTTTGAAACAGGCTTCGATACACCAAAAACAACCCGCGCCAAAGGTGGCTGTTTCTAAATTGTTTTTATTTTGATTTGCTTTCATATCGTTGGCAGCTATAAATTCAAGTGAAGCGGAATTGATACAGTAGCGCAAACCCGTTGGGCGCGGACCATCTTCAAAAACATGCCCTAGGTGCGCATCGCATTTGTTGCAGCGCACTTCTGTGCGGATCATGCCATGCGAGCGGTCTGTAATTTTTTTGACATTACCTTGCGTAAGCACCTCATAGAAACTTGGCCATCCGGATCCTGAATCGTATTTGGTTTTGCTTTCAAACAAAGGCGCATCACAAGCTACGCACACATAGGTACCTTCTTCGTGGTAGTCCCAGTATTTGCCCGTGAAGGGGCGCTCCGTGCCGCCATTGACGACATAGCAGACATTTTCAGGTAGCGCACGGCCATTGAATGTGTTTTGGTTTTTTGCATCATCGGGGTCTTGCTGACCACAGGCGTTTAGACTTCCTAGCATAAGTATCACAAATATACGTTTCATGTACAAACAACAAACAAGAGTTGGTTTGGTTTAACTACTTTTGCCGCCATGTTCAAAAGATATAAGAAAGATTTCTGGTTATTGAGTTTCAGTATGTTTTTCTTCATGCTGAGTTTCAACCTGATCTTACCCGAAATGAATGGTTTTATCAGTAGTTTGGGTGGCAGCGGGGTCAAAGGAAGCATCATCTTTTTATTTTCAATAGCTGCTGGCCTCTCTAGACCTTTTGCGGGTAAGTTAGCCGATTTGATAGGACGCAAAAGAAGTGTATTTATTGGTTTAGCCATCGCTATTTTGGCGAGCTTGAGCTACGCATGGGTTGGCGCCTTGACTATTTTCTTTGCCTTGCGCTTTGCACACGGCCTGAGCGCTGGTTTTGCCCCAACCGGAGCCACTGCCCTACTCACAGATATGCTGCCTCCAGGCAAAAAAGGCGCTGCCATGGCTCTGGGGAACGTTTATTTCGCTCGGCATTGGCGTGGGACAAGCGCTAGGTTCCTACATTTTTGCGCACAGCAATTTTGACACGCTTTTTATGGCCTCAGCTGGCTTTGGCGTGCTTGCACTCATTTTACTGCGCCCCATCAAAGAGACTCTGCCAGCGCAACAAGCATTTCATTGGCGGCAGTTGTTGATCAAATGGGAAGACGTCGTGGAGCCAAGTGTCAAACCCGCTGCGCTGATCATGCTACTTACGGCAATTAGCTCTGGTCTTATTTTCGTTTTGACGCCAGATTACTCCGCCTACTTAGGCATTGCCAATAAAGGTTATTTTTTCGGGATCTATGTCCTGAGCACCATTGGCATTCGCTTGGTGTTTTCTTCACTTTCTGACCGCATCGGACGCAGAGAAACCATGCTCATCGGTTGCTCCCTACTCGTTTTGAGCATGATTTTACTTGGTTTTTCTGACGACATTTGGAGTTATTCGCTTGCCGCAACGATTTTTGGTTTGGCAACAGGTATTTCTAGCCCAACGCTTTTCGCCTGGACCGCCGACCTCAGTTTGGCACATCGCCGCGGAACGGGTGCCGGAACGCTTTTCATCGCACTTGAAATCGGGATTTTAATCGGATCTGGCCTGACGTTTTTGTTCTACAAAAATACCATCGAAAGTGCACGCACTTGCTTGTTTATTGCCGCAGGGTTTGGAGTTGTTGCATTGCTATTTTTGCTCCTGCAAATGCGCAAAGTTAAGCAGGCTGCTGCTTGAGGTAACGCCTAACGAGCCAATGACCAGCATAAACCAATGGCGTGAGCAGAATGGCAATCAGGATTTTGAGTAGGTAATTGGTGGGGGCAACTTCCATGTAGGTAGCCATACTCATGGCGCCTGGCAAAACAAAACCGATGTACAAAACGATATAAGAATCGATGAGTTGCGAGATGAGCGTACTGCCGGTACTGCGCAACCAAATAAAGCGATTGCCTGTTTTGTGTTTGATGCGCTCAAACAAATAAGCATCTAGGAGCTGAGAAACTAAAAATGCGACAATACTACCCACAATCACTGCTTGTGCTTGGCCAAACACCAAATTATAGGCCGCATTGGTGGCGAGTTTGGAGCCTTTGATTTCATAAGCCGGAACAGCCATAGAAAGCCCGACAATTAAGAAGCAATAAGCGATGAGCCCCGCGGTGATCCATGAAAGCCTGCGGACTGCTTTTTGACCGTAAAATTCGTTGAGTAAGTCGGTCAATAAAAAAACAACCGGCCAAGGTAAGATCCCGATAATGGTGACGAACGGCCCTACTTTATGTCCAAAAAAGAAGCCTTCTAGCGGAATTTGAATCAGTTTGTTGCTGATGAGTTCTGCTGTAACTGCATTGGTAACAAATAAACCGGCTAGGGCAATAAAAAGCCATTGTCTGCGCTCGTTGAGTTGTGCTTGCTCCATGTGGGCTAAGATAAGCAATTAGGGCGTACCGTAATCGAGGCGCTTGGTTTTGAGGTAGCGCTGTATGTAATATGAAGACGTATTGAAGTTGTCTATGCGCACGCCTGTATTGGCCGAGTGAATGAACTTGATGGCTGTGGGCGTTACTTCCACAACGAGCGCTACGTGCCCTACATTGGTAGAGTTGACATTGCTTCCTTTGAAAAACATGAGGTCACCCGGACGGATTTCAGACAACTTGACGGTGGTACCGAGTTCGGCCAATCCGTAACTCGTTCGCACTAAATCAAAACCAAAATTTCCGAAGATGTAATTGATAAAGCCCGAGCAATCAAAACCCGAAGGTGTGGTACCGCCATAGCGGTAAGGAACGCCCAAAAAACGCTTGGCGTAGTTGATAATGGCGTCTACTTGCGGGTCGTTGGGCAGCGGCGCCTGAATTTGTTCGGATGCCACAGGCGTTTGCGCTTGCAGTACTTGAGCGCAAACCAAAAAGAGAAACGAGAAAAATATGCGATTTATTTTCATTTTCTGAAAGCCGTTGCAAAAATAATAATTATTTTCGAATGTTCATTCAAGTAGACAGATGCCCTCAATTGAAAATCAAACACTTAGCAAACTTTATTACAGCATAGGCGAAGTGGCAGAGATGCTGCAAGTAAATGCCTCACTCTTAAGATTTTGGGAGAAGGAATTTAATCTTGTGGTTTCAAAAAAGAACAAAAAGGGCAATCGCTTATTTTCTGTCAAAGAAATCGAACAAATCAAACGCATCTATCAGTTTGTAAAAATCGATGGCTACACCCTCGACGGCGCCAAAAAAGCACTCAAACAGAAGGGTGTGTCTGCTGCTGCCGCGCTGGAAAATCAAGTGATTCAAACCATACAAACACAGTCTGAATCAACATTTGATCATCAAGAATTGATCGCCAGGCTTGAAAAAATCAAGCAACAGTTGCTGAGTTTACCGGTTCATAAAGAAACCGCGCAAAAGTCGCTCATCGAGCCCCTTCAAGAGCCCACTCCAGTTCTTCAAGAAATGGCACCGCCAACTATTGAAAAGGAACCAACACCAGCCCCGATTGCCGCACCAAAAAAACGCAGCGTAGAAAAGCCAAAGCCCGCTTCTGACATGCCTACGCTATTTGACTTTTGAGTCTAGCCTGAGTTAGTCGGCAAACAATTGCACGAAGTATCCCGGCACCTCCAACATTCTAGATCCATACCACGAACACATTTCCCCGTCGATCAAAAGAATTTTTGATTGAGGAAATTCCTGTTGGAGTGCTTTGAAATGTTTTTCTTCAAAAGGATAAGGTTCTGAACTTAAAAAGAGGAAATTCGGATGATCTGAAGCACTGTCTTTCTGAGAGCGCACTGCTTGGAGCTCAGGATACCTTTCGATAGCGCAATAATTTTCAAAACCAAAATGACTAAACAAGGCGTGAATGTAGGTGTTGGGGCCAACCACAAAATAAGGGTCTTGCCAAATGAAATACAGAAACGTAGCGCCTTTTCCGATTGGGCCCAATTGCGCAAATTTTGTTTTGATTTGAGCCACCAAAGCGTTTGCTTGCGCTGCTCGCTCTACCCGCTTTCCTATTTCCTGCAAGTAAAAAAAAGCGTCGTCAAGCGTATTGATATCGGTCAATAACACCTCGTATTTTGACGCCAACAATTCAATATCTGCTTTGGTGTTTTCTTCTTTATTGGCTATAATCAAGGTGGGTTCTAAACTTGCTATGGCCTCTAAATGAAGTTGTTTGGTGCCTCCTACTCTTGTTTTTTCACGCCACCATTGGTTGGGGTGTACGCAAAATTTAGTAATGCCCACAACCTCGTCTTCTAGACCTAAGGCCCAGAGAAATTCGGTCAGGGATGGAACCAAAGAGATGATGCGCATGCGATGTTAGGCCATTGCGGAAATGACGTCATAGCGAGAGACAATATGGTATTTGTTGTCTGCTAATGCGACAAGTACAGCTGGAACTTGTTTAGAAATCAGTTTACACAGTTCTTCAACGCTTGTATTTTGTTGAACAACTGGAAAAGCAGGATTCATGATGGTAGAAATCGGCGCATCTTTGAGCGAGGGGTCGTCTACTAATAATTGATACAAGTGGCTATCATCTATGGATCCTACAAAATGACCGTCTTTCATGACTGGGATCTGAGAAATATCGAAGTTGCGCATTTTGGCAACGGCGTGTGACACCAATTCTTCGGCGTACAAAGAAACCAATGGTTTGTTGGCATGTTTGGCCACGAGGTCGCCTGCAGTGAGGAGCTCTTCTTCTAAAAAGCCGCGCTCGCGCATCCAGTCGTCGTTGAAAATCTTGCCAATGTAGCGGCTACCGTGGTCGTGAAACAAGACTACTACTACATCATCTTCAGTGAGCTTATCTGCCATTTGCAACAAGCCTTTGATGGCAGAACCTGCTGAATTGCCCACAAAAATACCTTCTTCGCGGGCCAATTTGCGCGTATAAACCGCAGCGTCTTTATCGGTGACTTTTTCAAAATGGTCTATGATATCAAAATCGACGTTGGCCGGCAAGATGTCTTCGCCAATGCCTTCGGTGATGTAAGGATAGATTTCGTTTTCGTCAAAAATGCCGGTTTCTTTGTATTTCTTGAATACAGATCCGTAGGTATCTATTCCCCAAATCTTGATATTTGGATTTTTTTCTTTGAGGTATTTCCCTACACCGGAAATGGTGCCGCCCGTACCTACGCCCACTACAAAGTGCGTGATTTTACCTTCGGTTTGCTCCCAAATTTCGGGGCCTGTTTGCTCGTAATGTGCCGTTCTGTTGGACAAATTGTCGTACTGATTGACATACCAAGAGTTCGGGATTTCAGTAGCCAAACGGCGCGAAACCGAGTAATAGGATCTAGGATCTGTAGGTTCAACTGCCGTAGGGCAAACCACTACTTCGGCACCAACAGCGCGCAAAATATCCATTTTTTCTTTGGATTGCTTGTCGTTGAGTACACAAATGAGTTTATAGCCCTTAATGATGCAAGCCAAGGCCAAACCCATACCGGTGTTGCCTGAAGTACCTTCAATCACGGTTCCGCCTGGCTTTAGAATCCCAGCCTTTTCGGCATCTTCAATCATTTTGACTGCCATGCGGTCTTTGACGGAGTTACCCGGATTGGTGGTTTCTATTTTAGCAAGGACTTGTGCCGAAATGTGTTGGGTCAGTTTGTTGAGGCGCACCAGGGGCGTATTGCCGATGGTTTCGAGGATATTGTTGTAGACTTTCATGAATGATCTTTGGACAAAGTTAGTCATCTGTTTGAATTCATTAATTTTAGGGCATGTTAAAATTTAGATTCTTCCTCGTATTTGGACTTTTATCGCTGTTTGCAAGCGCTCAAGTTTGTCCGATTTTGCCGACACCTGCAGTTTACCAAACCACCAATGGCCAGTTTGTAAGCAGTGGCAATCTTCTCATCGACCCATCCAATTTGACACCCAATTTGGTAGACGCCTTTAAAAGTTATGCGCTGTGGTCAAAAGGGATCGAAGTGAGCCCGTTTGTTCAGAACCCGATGGTGCAGTTCAAAAAACTCACGAATGTCAAGCAAGATTCTTACAGTATCAATATAGCAGACCGCATTACAATTTCTTATTCAAGCGAAGCTTCTTGCTTTTATGCTTGGGTTTCTCTGTTGCAATTGAGTACGCAGCAAGATGGCCAATTGAGTTTTCCAAAATGCTTCGTGAAAGATTACCCTAAATTTCAATGGCGTGGCCTACACTTAGATGTGTCTAGACATTTTTTTACGGTAGATGAAGTCAAGCGTTTTATTGATTTGATGGCTTATTACAAATTCAATACCCTGCACTGGCACCTCACAGACGACCAAGGCTGGCGCATTGAAATCAAAAAATATCCGCTTTTGACAGCAGTAGGCGCTTGGCGCGACTCCACTGTAGAAAACCATTACACCACCCTTCCGCGCACCTATGACAAAACGCGCTACGGCGGTTTTTACACCCAAGAACAAATCAAAGAAGTGGTGGCTTACGCAGGCGCACGTTTCATTGAAGTTGTGCCAGAAATTGAAATGCCAGGCCACGCGAGAGCTGCACTGGCCGCTTACCCACAGTACTCGTGTACCGGGGAAACACAAGGCGTCGAAGGCCTTTGGGGTATTTTTGACGATATTTTTTGCGCCAAAGAAGAAAGTATCTTGTTTTTGCAAGATGTCTTGAAAGAAGTATTGCCGCTTTTTCCGAGTGCATACGTTCATGTGGGTGGAGACGAAGCACCAAAAACCAGATGGAAAGAATGTCCGAAATGTCAGGCGGTAATTAAAGCAAATGGCTTGCACGACGAGCACGAACTGCAGAGTTATTTCATTGGTCGCATGGATGCCTTTCTGACCCAAAATGGCAAAAAGCTCATTGGCTGGGATGAAATTTTAGAAGGCGGGCTATCGCCAAATGCAACCGTGATGTCTTGGCGCGGTTACGAAGGCGGAAAAGCCGCCGCAGCGCAAGGCCATTATGTTGTTATGTGCCCAGGCTCTCATTGCTATTTTGACCATTACCAAGGACGCGGCGGCGAAGAACCTCTGGCCATTGGTGGTTACACGCCTCTAGATCGCGTTTATGAGTTCAATCCAATCCCGACCGACATGGACGTCGCTTCGGCTGCATACGTATTAGGAGCGCAGGGCAACCTCTGGACCGAATACATACCAGACATGGACCAATTGGAATACATGACCTACCCAAGAGCCATAGCCCTCAGTACTGCGCTGTGGTCTGAAACCAAATTGCCATATGATCAATTCCTCACCGTCTTGATTAAAAATCACTTTCCTTTCTTAGAAACACAACAGGTGAATTTCTCTAAAAGCTGTCTCAAACCCGAAATCAAAACAACAAGAGCACTGGGTTGGGGAATTTTGATTGAAAAGTTACCTGCAAAAGGCATCATTGCTTATGCTACTGTAATAGGCGATATCAAAGCGGCCAAGCGAAAAACTAAAACCGTTCTAATTAAAGTGGACCAAGGTCCGAACTTACCTACCAAAGAAATGAATATCATTGCGCACAAAGCGTTAGGCGCTCAAATTGTTTTTCAAACGCCACCGAGCCCAAAATACGACAACGGCAGCCTCACAATTGTTGATGGCCAGCTTGGCGCACGCCCTTGGAAAGGCAACGAATGGCTAGGTTTTGAAAGCGATAGCGTGAGTTTCGATCTTATATTTGAAAAACCAATCAAGGTCAAAGAAATCAGGATCCATACCCTCCATGACCCAAACAGCTGGATTTGGGCCGCACAAACCTATAAAATCTCCTTGAACAAATATGGTTGCGGAAATGGGATTGCAGATGGCTATTCTACAGATGAATTCATCCAAATTGAGACCAAGGATAAACACGTGAAACAAATCCATGTGACCCTTTATGGCATTTCTAAAATTCCGAGCGGTCAGCCAGGCGCTGGCAACACGCCATGGCTGTTTTTGGATGAGATCGAAATTCGCTAGTTTTTAATTCTGAGTCCTTATTGATCAAGGAATGATGCCCAAGCGCACGGCATGGACAATGATGCCCGCGGTATTGCGGACGTCTAGTTTTTCGATGATGCGCATTTTGTGGGTTTCTACGGTACGCGGCGAAATTTGGAGGTCGTGGGCAATTTCTCGACAGGTTTTCTCCTGACAAATACCGCGGATCACGTCGATTTCTCGGGCCGTGATGCGCTCCAGGGTTCTGATGGTATGGCGCTCAGCATCTAGCATCCGCTTGGAATTGGGGTGCACGTAAGACTGCTGAAAAAAAACTTGTCGAAACGCGGCAACGGCCTCTTCTTGCATGTTCCATTTATTGACGACACCATGAAAGCCCCACTTGATATAAAGTGGAATCAGCGCCGACTTGAAATTGGGAACGAGCAGTAAAAACTTGGCATTGGGCCAAGCAGACATCCAAAAGTTGATATACACTTTGTCGAGCTCTTGTAAAAGTTCGGCGTCTATCATGATGACCTGGATACCAACCCCGGTATACCTCGCGCGAAAATCGCTCAAACTTGCCGACTCGCCAACCCATTCAAAATCGTTGCGCGGCTCTAAAAGCGCTCGCAAACCAGTTCTAAAAATGACATCAGATTCTACAAAAGCCACGCGAATGCGGGCACCCAAATAATTACTCATACGACTTGCATTTTAGTAGAGCCGAGGCTCTGGTTTAGGATTAATACAAGTAATGGTGTTTCATGACGCTAAAG
>JBEEKN010000061.1:0-12308 GCA_041168605.1 Bacteroidota bacterium
ACTCGCCGTACAGCCGTTTGCGTCTGTAACAACAACACTGTACAAGCCCGTGCCAACTCCTAATAAATCTTGAGATTGCGCACTGTTGTTCCAGGCGTAGCTGTAGGTTGGCGTGCCGCCAGAGACAATGAGGTCTACCTGACCCGTAAGCGCACCAGTACAGGCCACTTGAACAGGGTTGAGTTGGATCACTAAAGGATCACTAGGCTGGCTGATCGGATAGGTCAAGATTACCTGACAACCTGCGGCATCCATGACGGTAACTTGGTAGTTTCCACCAATGACATTCGTTAAATCTTGGTTACCTGTGTTGTTACTCCATGCGTATAAATAAGGTGCCAAACCACCGCTTACGCTAAGGTCGATTGCTCCGGTTTGTACGTTATAACAAGCTACATCGGTGATCACAGCTTGTACATTGATTGGAGAAGTCGGTTGCGTGATATTCACAGACTGCTGAAGTGTACAACCCGACTGATCGGTGATGGTCACGCCGTATACACCCGGCACTAAATTGGCAATGTCTTCTGTTGTAGCGCCATTGCTCCAAGCATATGAAAAAGGATGTCCTGTGCCCAATACCGTCAGGTTAATGGCGCCATTGCCGCCGCCAAAGCAGCTGACATTCACATGCGTTTCCGAAGCGGTCGTGCTCTGTGGAGGCTGCGCTACGCTCATGGTGCTTGTAAGCAAACAGCCATTGGCGTCGGTGATGGTCACAACGTATGTGCCCGCTAGTAAGTTTTGGAGGTCTTGGCTCGTTGCCGAGGTATTCCACTGATAGTTGTAGGGTGCTGTGCCGCCCGTAACCGTGTTGTCGATGCTGCCCGCTGCTACGCCAAAGCAAATGTTGTCGGTCACGACCGTAGTGAGGGTGAGTGCACTCTGCGGTTGGTAGATCGTATCTGAGAAAGTAGCCGTACAGCCGTTGCCGTCTGTGACCGTTACAAAATAAGGCCCTGCTGCTTGGTTCACGATGGTGGCTCCAGTAAGGCCGTTGGTCCAGGCGTAAGTGTAGGGTGCAACGCCACCACTTGCACTTGTAGTGATGGATCCGGCCGTTTGGCCATAGCACAAAATATTGGTGTTCGTGCTTTGAAGGGTAATAGGTGTAGGTTGGCTGAGCGTCCAGCTTTGGCTTGCCGTACAGCCGTTGTTGTCACTGACCGTAACACTGTAGATGCCTGCCGGAACGCCACTCAAGGTAGCTGCCGTAGAACCATTATTCCATAAATATGTATAAACGCCCGTTCCGCCCGTGCCTTGTGCAGCAATGCTGCCTGTAGCTGCGCCGTGGCACAAAATGTCGTTGGCTACGCCGCTCACACCAACAAGGGCGCTAGGCTGGGTAACCAATACCGTTAAGCTGCCAAAACAGCCATTTGCATCTGTTACCGTTACATCGTAACTACCCGCTGGTACATTCGATAAATCTTGGGTTGTAGCACTCGTGTTCCACAAATAAGTATAACCAGGTGTGCCACCGCTTACAATAAGGTTGATGTAGCCATCGCTCAAACCATTACAACTTATGTTGGTTGTCGCTTGGGTTAAAGTCAAGGCACTTAATGGTTGGTTCACTAATACGGTGTCGGCATACAAACAACCGTTTGCATCTTGTACTGTAACCGTGTACTGCCCTCCTACTACGCCTGTTAAATCTTGTGAGGTCTGGCCGTTGCTCCAACTATAAGTATAACCCGGTATGCCGCCCGCAACTGTTAAATCGACACCGCCTGTTGGCGTGCCAAAACACAAGGCAGCAGCAGGATATAAGGTCACGGCTAGCGCACTACCTGGTGCGGTGACTATTCCAGAATAGGTAGCTGTACAACCATTTGAATCGCTAACAATTACCGAGTAAGTACCAGCACTTAAATCATAAATATCTTGAGTGCTTGCACCGTTGTTCCATTGATAACTAAATGGTGCTGTGCCACCCGTGATGGTGAGGTCTACAATACCGTTGGTGTCGCCCAAACAAACAACATTATAAACGGTACCATTGATGGTGAGCGGACCCGAAGGTTGGGTCACATTGAAGCTTAAGAACATACCACAACCCAAAACATCCTCTACATTCACGTAATATTGACCAGCCGCCAAATTGGTGATGTCTTGTTCGATCGCGCCAGTGCCCCAATCGTATACATAACCAGGCATACCGCCTGAAGGCGTAAGGTCTATCCAGCCATCTGCGCCGCCAAAACAATTAACCGGATGAACAGTTGTAGCAACCATTACCGTATTGGAAGGGTCTAAAATTTGAACCGGAAGCACTTCCTGACAGCCATTGGCGTCTGTTGCAGTCAAGATATAAAGTCCATTTTGGATGCCCGTAAGGTCTTGAGTTATGGCGCCGTTGTTCCAGCTATATGTATAGCCAGGCGTGCCTCCTACTACACTCGCGTTAATTGAACCAGCTACTGAATCCAAACAATTGGCGTTGGTATGGGTCTCACTCAGTACCATGGAAGTAAGTGGCTCAGTAAGCGTAAGGCTATCCACCTCAATACAGCTGTTGGCATCGGTTACCGTCACAATGTAAGTACCAGCAGGAAGGCCAGATATATCTTCTGTTGTGGCCCCGTTTGACCAAGAATATGTAAATGGTGCTACACCACCCGTTACCGTAAAGTCAATGGTTCCTGTAGAGTCGTCTAAGCACAAGATATCTTGACCACTGATGGATGTAAAAATCGGAATTGCTAAGTTCAAAACAGTGACAGACAAAGAGTCTGCGCAGCCATTTCCGTCTTCAACCTGAACGGTATAGGCACCTGCAGCAGCAGGAATGACATCTTCATTAAAAGTTAAGTTGCTCCATACAAATGAATACGGTGCGGTACCGCCTGTAGTGGTGAGGTCAATTGAGCCCGGGCCATCACAGCCAGCATCTACGTGCGTTTCTGAGAGTGCAATTGGACCTTGAGGCTGCGTAACAACAAATGTTTGGGTAATCGTACAAAGGTGGTCATCGGTCACGAGCACACTGTATGAACCAGCTGGTAAGGTATTGATGTTTTGACTCGTGAAAGCACCGTTGTTCCAGTTGTACGTGTAGGGTGTTGTACCGCCCGAAACGGCGATATTGACCGCACCAACGCTGTCGCCAAAACATGCAATTGGCGTCACGAGGCCCGACATCGAAAGCGGTGCAACAGGTTGTTGAATCGTTGCTCCGTAGGTAATTAAGCAACCGTTTGCATCGGTAATTTGTACGTTATAAGTTCCGATTGGAAGTCCGGTGAGGTCTGCAGAAATACTACCAATTGACCAGCTATATGCATAGGTTGGTGTACCACCAGCAACAGTAATGTCGATTGCACCTGTTGCATCACCATAACACAATACATCTTGTTGTGTATGGGTAACAGAAAGCGGCTGAGCAGGTTGTGTTACCGCTGTTTCAATGGAGTCCTTACAATTGTTGGCGTCTGTCACGATCATTTCGTAAGTGCCCGCTTGTAAATTGCTTAGATTCGGCGCAATTTGACCGTTGCTCCAAAGAATGGTATAAGGAAGTGTTCCGCCATTGATGGTGGTGTTGACGGCTCCGTTTGTTCCGGCATAACACAATACTGCCGTAGGGCTAGCCGTCAGGGTAATGTCTAGCGGTTGGGTAAGGGTGACGTTTGCCGTGGAGACACACCCGTTGGCATCGGTTACAGTTAAGGTGTAGGTACCAATCGGTAAATTAGAAAGACTTGTGGTGGTGGCGCCGTTGCTCCAAGAATAGGAATAAGGTGCGGTTCCACCATTAACTGTACTTGAAATACTGCCATCGGAAGCCCCAAAACAAGAGATGTTCTTGCCATTATAATCACTGGTGATCTGCAGCGCAACAACCAATAGGTCCGGTTGCGTAATAGCGAAGTTGGTATCTGACTGACAAGTAAAATTGTCAGTCACGACGAGCGAATACAAGCCAGGGCCCAAGTTGGTAATGCCGCTAGTCGTTTGCCCGCTGGTCCACTGATAGTTGATTGGCGCGCCACCTGTAACACTGGTCACGATAGAGCCGTTTGCAGCGTTGAAGCAAGTTACGTTAGACAAAGAAACCAATGAGATAGTCGGTTCGGGATTGACTACAATACTATTGGTGATGTTGTTGAAAGTACAAGTAGAACCATTGAAGGTGACGTCTAACTCGTAAACACCAGAATTGAGCGTGCTGATATTTGCTACAAAAGGGTTGTGAATGGTGTCTGTAAAACCTTGTGGACCCGACCAAGTGTAGTTGGCCCATTGAGAATAAGGTGAATTGAGTTGTAGGGTATCGCCAGGGCACAATGGGTCATTGACTGTAAAGCTTACTGGCGGACACGAAGCGGTCGTGATGGTGACCTCGTTGTTGGCAGAGGTTGGGCAGCCAAATGCATCGTAAACGTCAGAGGTTCCGTTGTTGGTGACGGTATTTCCTGAGAGCGAGCCTGTTCCGAAAATATACGCTTTGTTTTCAAGCGTGGAGTCACACTTTAAAATAAGACAATCATTCGAGACCTGCACCTGAAACTTCACCAAAACGCTATCTACAGTTGAATTGATCATGCTACCACCAGTACTGGCATTTGCTCCGGTTCCTACTCGGTATTTGACAAAGCGGTTTACGGCGTCATACTCTGCTTGGTCGTCTCCGGGGGCATCCGTTTTAGCGCCTGCATTTGTTCCGTTGAGCACCACCAGCGAGTTAGGCACGTAAGCCATACGGATATCTAGAGTATCTGTGATGAAACTATTCAGGGCGACGTCTGAGCCGATATTTTTACCCGATACCGTATACTCTAAAATGTCTCCGGGCGCAACCGCACCGCCATTGAGGTCATTGACAAAAACAGTTGCCCGCAAGTCTGGTTCGTAGATATCAATGGCGGAGGTAATGACCCTCGAAAGAATGGTTTCTGAAGTGGTAGTGACGCGGATATTGGCAGAGGTAGCGCCATTGCTCAGGTAGTTTTGCGCCGCGTTATTCGGAATAAAAATATTGGCGTCATAACCTAGGGTATTGTTATAGCTTGGATTTCGAAAGGGCGTCATGACTGCATTGTATGCAATGGTACTGTTGAACATGTCTGTAGCTGTATGCAACACATCTGAAACCTGCACGTAGTTGGTGCCCACGCCGTTAAACAATAATTGGTCACCCGTTTGGGAGCGGTCGCCGTCATAGGCTATGACCCCGAGTTCGAAAGAAACAGCACCTGATAGCGGCGTCAAAAACCCAGAAATTGGAATGGTGACGGTATTGGAAGCACTCCCCTGGCTTACGTTTGCCAAACCGTCAAAAACAGTTAAGTTTTTGTAGGGCTCTGAAATATTTTTGTAAATAACGACAATAGACCATCCACCAAATAAGTTGCTGCTGTTGACTTGCTGAATTTGGTCGGCAATCATAAAACGGCCTTTGATGCCTGCGCCTTGAACAATATTGGTGATGTTTTTGTAGCAAAAATAGGATACCGCACCAGTGGTGTTGTTGATGGTTTGATCGGCAGTGAGCTGTTGATAGCTGCCGTTATTGACCTTCAATTTGATGTTACTGCGGTTGGCGTAGTTGGTTGTTGAGGTGTTGATTTTACCTCCCCAGTAAAGGCCCGCCCAGGTAATTTCTGAACAGTTGGGTAGGTTCAAGCTGTCGCTTGAGGACATAAAAGTTGTGGGGTCGCCGTCGATGTCTACGTAAGACATGGTGTAGCTATTATTTTGACCCGTTCCCGAAGGTGCGATCTGCGCTTGGGCATTGGTACAACTCGTGGAAGAATTACAGGTTACAGAGACGTTTGAAATGAAGCGAATACCACCTTTTTGTTGGGTTTGGTAGCGGATGTTAAAGGGACTTACGATTTGTCCGAAGCTAGTGAAAAATGCACCAAAAGAGAGCACGAAAGCCAACAAAAATTTCAGAGAAAAGTTGGCGTTTTGAGTATAGTTATCTTTCATGCAGGTTTTTGGAGAGTTAACAGCTTGACTATAACGAAAAAGGCCACCAAAAGGTTGCCTTTTCATATGAATTTAACACGAGCCCATTTAGAGTGGAATGTTTCCGTGTTTTTTCTGTGGCAATGCCTCCGCTTTTTTCTCGAGCATTTTATAGGCGCTGATGAGTGCTGCTCTGGTTTCTGAAGGCAACAAAACCTCATCAATAATGCCTCTTTCAGCAGCGCGATACGGATTGGCAAAAGTATCCGCATATTCCGCTTCTTTTTCAAGCCATTTTTCTGCTGGGTCAGCAGCTGAGGCAATCTCTCTTTTGAAGATGATTTCGGCCGCACCTTTGGCTCCCATTACCGCAATTTCAGCCGTTGGCCAAGCAAAACTGAGGTCGGCACCTAGGCTGCGTGAGTTCATGACGCAGTAAGCACCACCATACGCTTTGCGCGTAATAACAGTGATTTTAGGAACCGTAGCTTCTGCAAAAGCGTAAAGCAATTTAGCACCGTGCGTAATGATGCCGCGCCATTCTTGATCGGTGCCAGGTAAAAAGCCAGGGACGTCTTCCAGTACCAAAAGTGGAATGTTGAAGGAGTCGCAGAAGCGCACAAAACGCGCGCCTTTTCTAGATGCGTCTATATCAAGTACACCAGCCATTGAAGCGGGCTGATTGGCAATAATACCCACCGCTCTACCCTCTAAACGGGCAAAACCAACGACAATATTTTTGGCGAAATCTTCGTGTACTTCTCTAAAACTTTGGTCGTCTACCAAACAATCAATTACGCGTTTGATATCGTAAGGAATATTGGAGTTATCGGGCAAAATTTGCTCGATTTGCTTGTTCTTAGAAGCTTGAAAACTGAAAACAGGCGTCGTTGGCGCTTCTTCGTTAGCATTTTGAGGCAAATAGGTAATCAGGTCTCTGGCCTTGCGGATACACTCCACATCGTTGGCGGCCGTAAAGTGATTGACACCTGATTTTTCGGCATGGGTTTTGGCGCCGCCGAGGTCCTCAGAACTGACTTCTTCATGCGTAACGGTCTTCACGACATTAGGCCCTGTTACAAACATGTAAGAGGTTTCTTCTACCATGAAAATGAAGTCGGTAAGTGCGGGCGAGTAAACAGCACCCCCTGCACAAGGCCCCATGATCAAAGAGAGTTGCGGAATGGTGCCCGAAGCGCGCGTGTTGCGAAAGAAAATATCGGCGTATCCGCTCAAAGAAACGACGCCTTCTTGGATACGTGCGCCTCCTGAATCGTTCATGCCAATGATGGGCGCGCCGTTTTTCATGGCCATGTCCATAATGCGGCAAATTTTGGCGGCGTGTGTTTCGGACAAAGAGCCACCAAGTACGGTGAAGTCTTGAGAATACACATAAACCAAGCGTCCGTGAATGTTACCGTAGCCGGTAATGACGCCGTCGCCAAGGAACTTTTGTTTATCTAGCCCAAAATTGGTAGAGCGGTGCTCAACAAATGCGCCAATCTCTTGAAAACTATTTTCGTCAAGTAGTAGAGAAATGCGCTCGCGGGCGCTGAGCTTGCCTTGTTGGTGTTGTTTATCTATGCGTTCGGCGCCGCCACCTTTAAGTAGCGCCTGACGTTTATCGTGTAGTTGTTGTTCTTTTGCCATAGTATTCTTGAACAACAAAAATACAGAATTTAGTCCTTTAAAAAAGCGGCTTTATTTTCAGAAATGATCAAGAGCAGCCATGCGCTCAAAAAGAAAACGATTTCTACATTTTCAGACCAGTTAAAAACCGCCAAACAGACCGACATCAGCATCAAAATAATGGTGGCTGCCAACAAGCGCGAACCTAGTTTTTTAACCTGAGACTTTGCATCAAAAGCGCCTGTTGTGAGTAACTCCATACGTTGCCTAGAGCATTCGGTGTAGATGAGAATCGGCAAAAGAATGAGGCCCTGCGGAATGAAAAAATCTTGGTACCAAAAAAAGTCTGCGAACGCTGTGGTAAAGCGCCATGTGGGTTCGGTCAGGACCATATAAAAATGGCTCAGGATGACAAAACTCAAATAAAACAAGGAAGGGCGCAACAGCAGTTGGGCGCTGCGGGTCTCTGGTCGAAAGAAGGCAAAAAACAAGCGCACACTCAGATCAAAGATGATGAAGAGCAATATGAAATAGAGATCCCATCCCCACCAAATATAGCCGAGGAGTGGCAAGAGAAAATCGCCGAGAATTTCGCTGACTAATTGGGCCTTTTTCATATGCGTTTGCGCAGCACTTTCACGCGGTCTAGAGAATATTGATAAGTAGAGTCAATTTTCAGTGCTTTGGCATAACTAAACAACGCATTAGTGAGGTCGTTGCGGTCTTCATAGAGCAAGCCCATGTTGTGATAAGACGGCAAGTGCTGTGCGTTGACCTTTACCGCTTTTTTGTAAAAATACATCGCGCTATCGGGCTGATTATAAGTGAACTGAGCGAGATACCCTAAGTGAAAAAACCCGTCTGCGTATGTGGAGTCTACTTTGGCCATTTTGCGGTAAAGGCGTTGTGCAGCACGCGGCTGTCCGAACTTCTCTTTTGCATAAGCCAAAGCGTAAATTGCTTCGGTGTTTTTAGGTTGTAATTGATAAGCGGTCATGTATTTTTCAATACATATAGGATTGTTTTCATACTCATACAAAGAGCCCAACAAAAGGTAAGTCATGTAGTAATTAGGGTCTTGTTGCACTGCTGTTTCGTAGGAGGAGATGGCTAACTTGACGTTATTTTCAAGTTTGTATATAGTACCCTTTAGGATATAAGCGTCGCGATACGTTTTGTCTATGCGAAGCGCTTGGTTGATGTATTTAAAAGCTTTGTCGTAGTCATTGAGCAGCACCAGCGTATTGGCCAAACCAACCAAAGCCGCTACATTTTTAGGCGCCTTCTTGACTAAGTTGCGGTACATCGTAAATGCCCGAAAGATATCGTCAGCGCTCCGATTGGGCTTGTTGATCAGGCACTCTGCATAAAGCACGCGCGCCTCTACATTGGTAGAGTCAAGCCTAAACGCTTTGGCGCCAAAGTTGAGCGCTTTGTCAAAAGCGAGCGAATCCATAAGGATGTTCCCTTTTTCGATGAGCAAAGGCAAGGAATCGGGATGAGCCGCCAATAATTGGTCGAGGGTTTGTTTTTTACCCGCTGATGGATTTGGGTTGCCACAAGCAACGAATAATAAGCCACCCAAGAATAATAAACAGAAACTGCGCATATTACAAAATTAAGATTTTGATTTGGATTCTAACTTGCGTAATTTTGTAACGTAAATTATAGCCATGAAGCGTAGTATTTTTCTCCTTGTTCTTTTCGTGCTCTTGGGCACCCAACAAATCGTTGCGCAAGGTTGTTCGCAATGCAAGATGCTCGCCGAACAAGGCAGTGGTCTAGATGAAAACAGTTTTGCCAGCAACATCAATGGTGGCATCCTCTACCTGATGCTCATCCCCTACCTCATCTTGCTGTTTTTATTCCGCAAGCCGGTATTTAATTTTCTAAAGGGCTTGTTTAGCGCGAAAGCCTAAGCCCAACAAACTACTACTTTTCCTGTTGTTTGCCCCATGCCAAGCGCGTCGTGTGCTTGCGTGAATTCGCTGTAATGATAACTCGCCACATTTGGCAGCTTTAATTGTCCGTTCTGATACAAGCGCAGCATTTCTGCCATGCTATTTTGAATCACTTGCGGCTGCGTTTCTGCTATTTTGAGCATATTGACGCCCAAAATATTTTTGGACTGCATCATCAGGCCAATCGGCAACACAATGCCCATTTCCCATAAAAAAGACAACTTGCCCAAAAGCCCTTTTCGGGTGGCTAAATCGGCACCTCCAAACAAAAACAACCTGCCACCGGGGCCAAGTAGTTTCATATCTGTTTTGGCGGACTTGCCACCAACTGCGTTAAACGAAGCCGAGAGTTGCTGCTTTGCTAAATGAGCTCCGATGGTTTGGAAATAATCCTCTTTTTTGTAATTCACAATGACGTCCACTCCTAAAGACTCGAGATAAGATCTTTTGGCGTCGCTGCCAATTTTGCCGTAGACAATAGCGCCTTTGCGCTTGGCCAACTGCACTAAAAAACTACCTACTCCGCCTGCAGCTGCATGCACCAATACGCGATCATGTGCCTGAATGGGCGAGAGCACCTCCGCCATGTAGTGCGCTGTCACGCCTTGCGTAGCAAATGGCAGCGCGTCTTGGGCAGGCATTTCTCCGATCGGAACAATTGCATTTGCAGTGGTTTTGGCATGTCTGGCATACGCACCAAAGCGCGCAAATGCCAAAACGCGCTGGCCCACCAATGTGGGTTCCACTGCTGAACCTACTTCGGTGATGCGCCCAACAAGTTCATAGCCGAGCACACAGGGTCTTGGGGGCGCCTCGCGGTACAAACCAAGGCGCGCCATGACGTCGGCATAATTGAGTCCAAAAGCTTCGGATTCAATCAGTACCTCATCGCTTTGGAGCGGCGAAAGTGTAATGGTTTGTAGCTTAAATGCTTCTTTTGAGCCGCCGATAGCAACTAATACGAATCCTTCGGTTTGCATCAGAAACGTGCCGTAATGCCACCCATTACTTGGAAAGGCTGAACCGGGTAGCTATACCAGCGGTTGTAGCGCTGAGCAGCTAAATTGTTGGCTTGTAAAAACAAGGAAACTCTTGGCGTATAGCGGTATTCTAAACCTAAATTGACATCGACGATTGTCCCGAGATCTACATAAGACTGCGTTCCCTCCAACTGTGCATTGGGCGCTCCTGCGCGCACGAGCGCTTTACGGCCTGTTTCTACGTTGGCATCAATTTGGGCATAAAATTTATCGTATAAGTTATAAGCTCCTCTGGCTGTAAACTGCAGCACAGGTTGGTTCCAAGCAAAAGCGTTGTGATACAACTGATACATATTGTAACGGGCCAATACATCAATTTTCAATTTCTCACCAGCTTGGTAGCTCATTGCCCCTTCGAAGGTGGTCTGGTTGAGCGTATCGTAAATCACAGTGAGGTAGTTGTCAAAAGCAGCTAAAGTATCGGTTACAAAAAATGCTTTGTTCTCGATGTGCAAGAAGTGAACGCCAATATTAAAGCTCAGGGTTTTACTCAGTGAGCCTTTGAATCCGGCGTAGATGTCGTATGGGTTGTGCTCGTTGCGCAAAGCAATATTGGTGCGGATAAACGGATTGGCTTGTGCAAGCCCTTGCAACGTATTTTGCTTGAGTCCGCCTCTTAAACCGATATACGGAATAAAGATATTGTTGAACATCGCGTATTTGAACTCCGCATTCGGATACACAAAAAAGTCTGTACCCGTCTGGCTGATATCGGCTGTAATCGTGACGCCAAGTTCTACCTTGAGGCGGTCGCTTAATGCTTGGGTCCAGACGCCAGGCTTGAAGTCGATGATGTTGTTGTTCACCACAAAACCGGTGTCGCCGATTGTGTAAACGCTGTCTAGAATGCCGCGTTTGTAGCCATTGTAGCGCAGGCCTAAATCGGCATAAAAATGCTCGTTTTTATAGTTGTACCAACCGCGGGTTTTGAAGGCAAAGTTATCTTCTTTGCTGCGCCAAATCTTAGTGGTGTCGGTCGGTAGCGTTAAGAAATGCTGGTAATTGGCTTGAAAAGACAAATTGAGCTTGGCAGAATCGCCTCTCAGCCATACATACTCAGCAGCACCTTTCATCAAGTGAAAACGCTGCGCGATGCTATCGGCCGAAATACTTGAATCTGGGATGCCATAATAGTGAAAGCCGTTGTTGTTGTAATTGGCATCCACTTTAAGCTGATAATTGCGCTCATTGAGGCCAAAATAAGCATTGGCCGAACTGCGGTCGTATTGAGCCGGTGCATAAATCACCTTGGATCGGTCTTTGATGTCGCCAAAAGAACTGAGGTGCTTGAGGTGCGCGCCATAAACCATATTTCTCGAGCGATCAGAGGTGTAGTAAATCTCGCCGAGTGGCATAATGACCGATCCTATGCCTGCTTTCACATAAAAAGGATACAATTTGGCCAGCTTTTCTGAGGTTTCTACAGTTGCCGCTTCAATGGTGTCGAGTAAAATCTTGGTTTCTGCCTGAAAAAACAACAAAGGATAGTCTTTGACTGCTGTGGCCTTGACAGAATCGATGATTTTCGGGTTTTCCAATATGCGGGTAGCGGGTTCTACCTGTTGATTGGTGATGGTATATAGGGTAAAGTTATTGTCTCCTTGCTGTGCCCAAATTTGGAGCCCTGTGAGCAGAAAAACGAATGTGCTGATCAGTACTTTCATGGCTTACTCTTCGTTGATTTCAATTTTCATTTCTGGTTGCGGTTCTTCGTTGGCCGGCGGGTTTTTGAGCTGCATGAGCTCATCCCAAAGGTCTG
>JBEEKN010000062.1:0-12090 GCA_041168605.1 Bacteroidota bacterium
AAATGAGTTTGCCATAGCGGCGACGGAGGTCTTCGGTTTGTTTGTCGAGGAGTTTTTTGTCGATTTTGACGGTGTTGTACTCCATTTTGGTTTTTGAAGAAATGGGCAACTCAAAAGATGGGCTGTAACCAATTTCGTAACTAAAAGTGAAATCTTCGGGTGTGTCAAAACTACCTTCAACGCCATTTTCTATTGGAAGTGGATTGCCGAGGAGTTCGAGTTTTTCGTCGAGGACGTAACGGTAGATGGCGTCGTTGGTGATTTTGTTGAGCTCTTCGAGCAAAACAGACTTACCGTATTGTTTTTGGATCAGACCCGCAGGTACATGACCTGGGCGGAAACCAGGAATTTTGGCGGTTTTGCGGTATTTGTCGAGGGCGGCTTTGACTTTGTTTTGGTAGTCAGCTGCTGCAATTTCTACTTTTAATACGCCATTTTGGGCATCGATTTCTTGACGTGTAATTTTCATGTGATCGTTTTGTTAAGCCTAATATTAAAAAAAAAGGCCTCGTTGAACCAACGAGACCTTAGTGCGGATGGAGGGACTCGAACCCGCACACCTCTCGGCACCAGATCCTAAGTCTGGCGTGTCTACCAATTTCACCACATCCGCAAATTTTGTAATCGTTTACACCGTTTGTGCAAGACCCTGAAGGGGTTGCAAAGATAAGAAAGAATTCAATAATACAATAAGAGAAATGAAAAAAATAAGCGAATTACAGTGCTTTTTTTTGGAGTTGTGTACGAATTTCTTTCATGAAGGAAGACGCATAAACAAAACTTTCAATCTCGGGATTCGTCGCGTTGATGATTGAATGGCTATCGCCTTCCCACCATTTTTTGCCCTGATGAATAAAGAGAATGTGGTCTCCGATTTCCATGACGCTGTTCATGTCGTGGGTAATGACAACAGTAGTGATCTTGTATTCTTGGGTAATATCTTGAATCAGGTTATCGATGACAATAGATGTTTTGGGGTCGAGACCAGAATTGGGCTCATCGCAAAATAAATAACGCGGATTCATGGAAATTGCACGTGCAATGCCGACGCGTTTTTGCATGCCCCCGCTACATTCAGAAGGAAGTAATTTATTGCGGCCTGCTAAATTGACGCGCTCCAAACAGAAATCTGTGCGGTTTTGGATTTCGGCTTTGGTCATGTTCGTGAACATCTGCAGCGGAAACATCACGTTTTGCTCGACGGTCATGGAGTCAAAAAGCGCTGATCCTTGAAAGAGCATACCGATTTCTTGGCGTATGGCGCTGCGCTGTGCGCGGTCCATGTTGTTAAAGTTGCGCTGGTCAAAAAGAATTTGACCCTCCTCGGGGTCGTAGAGACCCACGATACATTTAGCCAATACTGACTTCCCCTGGCCAGATTGCCCAATAATGAGATTGACCTTGCCTTCTTCAAAAACATGATTGATGTCAAAAAGCACTTTCTGACCATTGAAGCTTTTCGAGACGTTCTTGACTTCTATCATGAGAGGAGCATGAGTTGGGTAAGAATAAAGTTGGCGATGAGAATAGCGATACTACCGCTCACAACAGCTTGTGTGGAAGCGCGCCCCACATCTAAAGATCCACCCTTTACGTAATAGCCGTAAAAAGAAGCAATACTGACGATCAAGAAACCAAAAACGAGTGTTTTGGTAAGGGCGTAGGTGATATGAAATGGGTTGAAGAACGAGCGGATACCCATAATGTATATTTCGGTGGTGGTAAGGTCTGAAACGAGCAAAGCCAACCAACCGCCGAACATAGAAAGCGCCATTGAAAAGATCACCAGCACTGGAAAGAAAAAGAACGCAGCGGTAATTTTGGGTAAGACCAAAAAATTAAGCGAATTGACGCCCATGATTTCCAACGCATCGATTTGCTCGGTCACGCGCATGGTGCCAATTTCGGAAGCCACATTTGAGCCTACCTTTCCAGCTAGAATAAGTGAAATAATGGTTGGGGAGAATTCTAGAATGGTGCTCGATTGGGTAATGAAGCCCACGGTGTAATCTGGCAATAAGGGACTTTCCATGCTAGATGCCGTTTGCAAGGCGATCACCGCCCCCATGAAGGTGGACATGAGCGCAACAATTGGCAAAGAGTTGATGCCTATTTGCTCGATTTCTAACAAAGTGTGTTTCCAGAAAAAGCGCCAGCGGTCGGGTCTTGAAAAGACGACGCTGAGCATGAGGATGTATTGGCCAAACTGTTTGAGAAGATTCACTACGCTAAATTAAACATTATTTTTGTGGTCATGCAGTCTAAGCGACAACACTTCATTGATACCCTTCAAAAATTTGTGCCCGCAGCTTTTGCGACGTATTTAGCAGATTGTATATTGGGCGCTGGCGTTCAATTTAAAATTGTACCAGGCCGCAAAACAAAACTCGGCGATTTCAGAACCCACCCACTCCAAAGAAAACCAATTATCACCGTCAACGGCGACCTCAATCCGTATAGTTTTTTAATTACGTCCTTACACGAAATTGCCCACCTCGATACCTATCGCCAATACGGCTGGAAAGTACCTGCACATGGGCTCGAATGGAAAACAGCATTTAGACAGCGCCTCCTACCCATATTAGAAAGCCGCGCCTTGCCGCCAGAGCTCCATCAGGTGCTCGAAAAAAGTTTTGTAAGACTCAAGGCATCGAGCGGAGCTGACGTGCAACTCAGTAGGGTTTTGAAAACCTTCGACCAAAACGATGAAATTACGCTGGAATCACTACCCAAAAACACGCATTTTCTCTTGAACAACAAACACTTCGTTAAAGGTGAACTCCGCAGAACTCGTTATCTTTGTACCGAATTTGGCACCCAGCGCATCTTTTTGATTCATGCCTTGGCTCCCATAACACCACTCACACATGAATAGCAAACATACCTATGGCCTTATTATGGCTGGCGGCGTCGGAAGCCGTTTTTGGCCACTTTCTACTGCCGAAAACCCAAAGCAATTTTTAGATGTACTCGGCATCGGTAAGTCTTTGCTCAGACTCACTTTTGAGCGCCTGCAAAAATTTATTCCAGCAGAAAATATTTACATCCTCACCAACACTTCCTATGAAGCATTGGTGCTCGAACAACTACCCGAACTCACGAGCAGCCAAGTTTTGTGCGAGCCAGAGCGCAAAAACACTGCGCCTTGCATTGCCTATGCCGCGGCAAAAATACAGGCCCTAGACCCCAATGCCACCTTACTGATTTCTCCGGCAGACCACCTCATCATCAATGAGGCGCGCTTCGAAGAAATTATCCGCACAGCCTGGCACACCGCCCAAGACGACAAACTCGTTACACTCGGTATCGAACCAACCAGACCCGACACCGGCTACGGCTACATCGAATTTGAAAAAACAGCGCAAACCCAAAAAGGGAGCGCTTGCCCGGTATTACAATTTAGGGAGAAACCAAACTTGGCTACCGCCGAAGAATTCCTTCGCGCAGGCAATTTCTATTGGAATGCCGGAATTTTTGTTTGGAAAGCGGCTGTTATTCTCGAGGCCCTTGCCCTGCACCAAACGGATATTCACGACATCTTTACAGCGCAGCCTTCTGTATATGGCAGCACCCAAGAAATCGCTTTCCTAAAAGATGCTTTTGCCGCTTGTCCGGACATCTCTATTGACTTTGCCATCATGGAAAAAGCGCAAAATGTGAGCATGGTATTGGCAGATTTCGACTGGAGTGACCTCGGTACTTGGGGCAGCCTCACAACCCACCTCAATAAAGACGAACAACAAAACTCTATTATTGGCACTAACGTTTTTGCCTTTGATTCGAGCAACTGCTTGGTCAATGTGCCAAAAGAAAAAACAGTGTTGCTAGATGGCCTACAAGATTACATCGTTGTAGACACCGCCGATAAATTAATGGTGCTCAAGCTCAGTAACGAACAAAAGCTCAAAGAATACCTCAAAGCCATGGGGCTCTAAAATAATAGCAAAGAATGGTAAAAATTCGCAATATCGAACTCGGCGATTTTCCGTTGCTCTTGGCTCCTATGGAAGACGTCTCTGACCCGCCTTTCCGTGCGCTCTGCAAGCAATACGGCGCAGACCTCATGTACACCGAATTCATTTCTTCGGAAGGCCTCATCCGCGACGCGGCCAAAAGCGTACAAAAGCTCGATATTTTCGAATACGAACGCCCAATCGGCATCCAGATTTTTGGTTCAGAAACAGAAAGCATGGTGCAATCGGCGCAAATTATTGAAGCCGTTCAGCCCGACCTCATCGACATCAACTACGGTTGCCCAGTTAAAAAAGTCACTTGTAAAGGTGCTGGCGCAGGTCTATTGCAAGACATCCCTAAGATGGTCAGGCTCACCAAAGAAATTGTCAACGCTACTCACCTTCCGGTTACCGTCAAAACACGCCTCGGCTGGGATGACGACACCAAAAATGTAGTAGACGCCGCAGAAAGACTACAAGATATCGGCATTGAAGCCATCTCTATTCACGGCCGCACCAGAAAACAAATGTATAAAGGTGAAGCTGATTGGTCTCTGATTGCGGAGGTCAAGAACAACCCGCGCATGCGCATCCCTGTTTTTGGCAACGGCGACATAGATAGCCCAGAAAAAGCACTCACTTACAAAAACCGCTATGGCGTAGACGGCGTCATGATTGGCCGCGCATCTATTGGCTATCCCTGGATTTTCAGAGAAATCAAGCATTATGTAGCTACCGGCGAGACACTCGCGGGACCTACCCTTGCAGAGCGCGTTTTGGCCTGCAGAGAACATTTACTCATGAGTATCAAGTGGAAAGGCCCAAAGCTCGGTATTGCCGAAATGAAGCGTCACTACACCAATTATTTCAAAGGAATTTCGCATTTCAAGGATTACCGCACCCGTTTAGTTACCACAGCAGAACTCGATGAAATTTTAGACATCCTTGCTTATATCGAGGCGCACCAAGACGAATTTACTTTCGCTTGATTTTGACTGATTCCGACCTGACTAAATTAATTTATTGCGTCTGAGGATAGATCTTACCGGCACCTGAAGGCTGCCAAAGATTTCGTAGCGCGTCAGTTTGTCGATTTTAAAGTAGTATTTCGTGCCTTTGTATTTCCAGAGCACTTGATTTTGCTTGCTGCGCACCACACGCGGCGAAGTAGCTGCCGAAAAATATTGGTAATAAGGGCCAGATTTTTGGAAATGCAGTAAAGGCGAAAACAAAAAGCGATAGCCATTTTCATCTTCGCGCAATAGGCCTTTTTGAGCCAATTTTCCGATAAATTGGGGTCCTGAACGATTCAAGGAAGCCAGCACCGCAAAACCAGCTACGGTGTCGTAGCGCAAGCGCTCTACTTCTGTCTCGTTGAAGTCGTCGTCTAGAATAGTTTCAATAAAGCGCACCTCCTGGATTTGCTTTCCACCTTCTTGATAGACGAGATCGCCGTTCCAGGCAGCCATGAAACGCTCAAAGGGGAAACCGACTTTTCGACTCAACTGTGCGAGTTGTACATAGACAGAATCTTGTTTTTGCTGCTTAAACTCCCTGACATCTAGATGGATATCGATGAGGCGATCGGTCTGTAGGTCGCTTTTGTAACTCAAACCCGAACGCTTGAGCGAAAAATAAAGTGGTGTGCGCTTCTTGATATAACTCTTGAGTCGAAAACCGAGCGAATCGCTGTCGTGGGCAAACATAGCGGTCTGGACATCAAAACGCTTCAATTTGGGCCAATTGGCGTAAATCACGAGGTGTTCGTTTTTGAATTGCTTTTGCTTGAGAAATTGTTTCCAGACTTTTTGCTGTGAACCATAGTGCGCAGAGACCACTTGATTGAGCGTCCGAATAAAGTCGTTTCCTTGATAAATGAGCGCGTAGTCTTTGCCATAATGCAAATAAGACTGCTCTTCTTTGATGTAGTAAAATTTGTTGCCGCCCACCACTGAATCTTGTAGAGAGGCAAACTGAGACAGACGCTCCATCCCTACTTGTACTTTTGAAGAGTCTGTCAGGCGGATGAGCGCACCCCAATTGCCATTTTCATTGGCAAAAAGATAGAGATTAGACTCCAAGTCAATGCCGTATTGCTTGCCCTGCCCCAAGAGAAACTCATAGGTAGTGAAGTCGCGCATGGAGAGTTTGTTATACTGCAGCAGCGAATTGGTTTCTTTGGCCAGTTCTAAAATATTGGCCTTTGCTAAAAAATCGGCACTCGGAAGTCTGTCGAGCAAACGAGGTGACTTGGGTTGCTCAAATAAGAAAGATTTGACAAACAAGACCAAACCCAAACTGCCGGCAATCAAGACGAGTGTCAGGAACTTGCGATACATGGCTTAAGGGTTCAGCGTGTAGATGAGGTAGAGTGAATTCACGAGGTCGAGCAAATGCTTACCTGTAGACTCTGCACCTTCAAAGGAGTAACTCAATTTAAAGGTGGTGTGCTCGGTGTTGGTTTCGGATGAGGTCAGGTTGAGTTGGCCCGACTTGCCTTTCAAGGACGAAATGATTTCAGCGTTGCGCGCAGTGAGTACCTCAGTTGGGAAACGATCTAGTGTTTTTGGGATATCGACAGAACCATACATAAAGCCGCTTTGGCGCGCTGCTTTGCGTTCTTTTTTACCTAAAGCGTCTTTGCCGTAGCCTTTTGGATGCAATCTGGCGAGGTCTTCGTCGTTGGTGAAAATCAGGAGCTTTCCTGTGTTGAGAATGTACAGCGGAGCTGCATCAAGAATGGCGTTGTCTATGCGCCAGTAATTTTCGAAGCGCTGAATGCGCGAGCTCAGGCGCGCCATGTGCTTGAGGACCAACTCGGGTACATCTGCACGCGCAGTAGTGAAACCGAGCGTAAAAATGGGCATTTCTGCTTCGGTTTCCGTTTCGGTCTCTTGGTAAGCGAAGGTTTCTTCGTCGTAGGTAAATTCAATTTTTTTCGTTTTGACCTTTTTGATCCCGTTGAAGGTGCCAAACATACTGCCTTTGTAGGTATCAAACAGCGCTTCTTTGTTGATGAATTCATTGAGGAGCTCTAGTGTGAGCACGTTCATGGCAATTTGGGCGTTTTTCTCGTCGCTGAGCAAAGGAAGCAACACCTTGTAAGCTTGCTCGTAGGCTTGCTCTAGGTTGATATTATAAGTAAAGTAAGCCGGGCTTTGCGCGGGGATGTAAGTCAAGACGTTTTGATCAAATTTGGCGTCGTTCATTTGGGCATAGATGCTGCCAAGTGCAGGTCCGTATTGGGCCTCTACTTCAAAATCGACTTTGTTGTCTCTCAAAAAGAGGTCGCCGAGAATGACATTTCCGGCATAGAGTTCCTGAATATCCTTATAAAGCGTAGGTAAAACTGTCTGAAAATACCATAAACCTTCGGATTTATCGAGGTTGCGGGCGTTGTCTAGGTAAAAAACACCTTCGGCGTTGTGGGTAAGCTGGGCTGCAAAACGCGGATCAAAATTGTACAGATTGACGCCTTTCACAAAGATTTCGTCAATGACGCGCGCCAACTCGGCTTGTTGGAGCATCACTTGCACGCTGTCGCGGAGCTCGTAGTAATTTTTAACCGCTGGATTTTCAGTAGCCTCCGGAAAAACATTGGTATTGGGGTTGTCTTCGAAGGTTTGTTCGTTGAGAATTTGCTCTTCTTGGGGCGCCTCTTCAAAAAAGTCAAAGGGCATTTCGTTGCCGCGTGCATACCAAATGGAGTCGGTTACGGCATCGATGTGCTCCATGGTGGGCTCAATTCGGATGAGCAGCGCCTTGTTGTCTTTAATGAGCAATTGATTGAAAAACGTACCGTAGATTTCTAGCCCAGCTAAAGGACTTTGAACCACCTGAAAATCGTCAAAAACTTCGAATAAGGCTGTTTTGTTGGCAACGCCAAATGTAAAGCCCGTGAGCTCGTGGGTGTTGGATTTTCCGTAAAAAAGATTCAAGCGCTGATTGAAGTCTAGCCCGGCGTCTTTGAGGGTTTTGCCAGCAGTAGAGCCGTCGAAAAGCTCTTGGTGTACCTCGGACATGAATTCGTAGTTCACGAGGTCGTCCATGGAGATTTTCTGTAACAAACTGATGTTATTGATACTGAAAACCGTGACGGCATCTTTGGGCAGCAATTGCTCAGATTGAATTGGCTTTAATTGGGCTTGGGCAGTGGCGCCGAAGAGTGTGGCTAATACCAAACCCAGGACCATCTTGAAATGTTGACTCACGCGATAGAAATTATAGAACGAAGTTAAGCATAATCCGCGATTATCATCTCGGAGTTAATACAATTGTGTTGTCTAGCAAATGTTGGTTTTCCTTGAGCTCAAAGGTATTGGTTCTGACCATTACCGCCATTTGATTTTTACTGAGCGTACCTAACTTGTTTTCAAAGGAAGCAACTGGCCGTTCAAAACGCGCAATGGAGGTATACACGCCTTCTTTGAGCTGCTCGGCATCTTCTAATTTGTAATTCTTGATTTGCTGCGTCACATAAGACGGAATGCTGCGCACTAAGGTGTTACCATCCCAACTGAGCCAAAATTGATCTGCGGCAGTGGTTAATTTCTCGTTGGATATTTGAGCGATGCTGAGTTTGATGCCGTCTTGAAGATTGCGGACACTACTGAAATCGCAGGAAAACTTAAAGATAAAATCGGTGTAGTTTTCTTCTACCAGTACATTTGATATACCGACTTGCGCGTCCAAAATGCGCACAAACTCATTGATTTTAGCGCTGATTTGGGCCTTGCTCGGCACGGGCTTTCCGTCTAGGCTGTCTAAGGCCAAAATTGAATTGACCTTGACTTTGCTTGCACTTAAATTGATCTTGTAGCGTAGCGTGCCCGAACCGTCGTTGTTGAGGGTGAGGTCGTCGGAAATTTCAATGCACGCCGAGAGTAGACCGATCAATAAAAAAACAAGGATATATTTCATGTGTTGGCGCTATGCAATTGTGATGCCAAAGTTAGTCAAATAAGCCCTTTTGCAGCGCCAAATTATTGCAATATCTTTGGCTCACCTGCAGCGAATTTGCTGAGGGGCCCAAAATCAATTTCTTATCAACTTCCCAAGCCTCTAATTCGATGTTTGCTCTGTTTGAAACATCCTGTAAGGCGAGTGCTCCGTTCAACCAACCGCTTTCTTCATTTGGCGCCAAAATGAGTGGCATGCGCTGTTTGGCATTGTGTATTTCGGCCATAAGGGCATTCGCCTCGGTCGTTAAAATAGTAAAAGTTTTTTCTTGAGCTCCGTTGGATGGGTTTAACCAAGTGTCATATAGACCTGCGATGGAAAAAACAGTTTGTTTAATATCTTTTATAAAATAAGGAATCTTGAGTTTACCTTGGGTTTGCCATTCAAAAAATCCTGTTGAAGGAATGAGGCAACGATTGGTTTGTACTAAGTGTCGAAAAGAAGCTTTTTCGGTGCAAGTTTCTAGTCTCGCATTGAGGGTTTTGGCTGCGAAATCCATCCAATTTGAGCCCCTGTACCAATTGGGCAGCAAACCCCAACGCATTTGCTGGAGTACGGCATCATTTGTAACCACCTGCCAATTTGGAAATTGAAAACCCGATGCGAAATAATAATTCAATTCTATTGGCTTACCTGGCACTAATTTACTGTAGCGCTCTGCGAGCTGCTGGGTTGTAGAAGTAGACGAGTTGCTGTAGCACATCACTCAAATTTAAGCAAAAAAGAAAGCCACCCGAAGGTGGCTCTATATAGACATTTCTCGCTATCCGTCAAAACGGGAAGAAAGAAATGAAAAAGAGCCCGAGGGCTCTTATGATCATTACATCATGCCTGGCATACCTCCGCCCATGCCGCCCATGGCAGCAGCAGCGTTGGAGTCTTCTGGTTCGTCGGCAATGACACATTCTGTAGTGAGGAGCATCGCGGCAATTGAAGATGCGTTTTCAATGGCAATGCGCGTCACTTTTGTAGGATCGATGACGCCTGATGCGTAAAGCTCTTCAAATTTATCGGTGCGTGCGTTGTAGCCGAAATCGCCTTTGCCCTCGCGGACGCGTTGTACGACAATAGCACCTTCGCCACCTGCATTGGCAATGATTTGACGCAATGGCTCTTCAGCAGCGCGTTTCACGATTTGAATACCGGTCATTTCGTCTTCATTGGCACCTTTGAGGTTATCCAACGTTTCGATTGCACGTATCAAGGCAACACCTCCACCCGGTACAATTCCTTCTTCAACTGCAGCGCGTGTTGCAGAAAGGGCGTCATCTACGCGGTCTTTCTTTTCTTTCATTTCGACTTCAGTTGGTGCACCAACATAAAGTACAGCTACACCACCTGCAAGTTTCGCCAAGCGCTCTTGGAGTTTCTCGCGGTCGTAATCAGAGGTTGTTTGCTCGATTTGCGCACGGATTTGACCCACTCTTGCTTGGATATCAGCTTTTGCGCCTTTTCCGTTGACAATTGTGGTGTTGTCTTTGTCAATTTCGATTTTTTGAGCAGAACCCAACATATCTAAGGTGACGTTTTCGAGGGTCATGCCGCGGTCTTCAGAGACAACTACACTTCCTGTCAAAATAGCGATGTCTTCGAGCATGGCTTTTCTGCGATCTCCAAAACCTGGCGCTTTCACGGCAGCAACTTTCAAAGACCCGCGCAAGCGGTTAACTACTAAAGTGCCCAATGCTTCACCGTCGACATCTTCGGCAATGATAAGTAGTGACTTGCCCGCCTGAACAACTGGTTCCAAAATAGGAAGCAATTCTTTCATGCTGGAGATTTTCTTTTCAGAAATGAGGATCAACGGATTTTCCATCTCGGTGATCATTTTTTCTGCGTTGGTAACGAAGTAAGGAGAGAGGTAACCGCGGTCAAACTGCATACCTTCTACTGTTTTCACTTCCGTTTCTGTGCCTTTAGCTTCTTCTACGGTAATGACGCCGTCGTTACCGACCACTTTCATGGCTTCGGCGATGAGTTTGCCAATTGTTTCGTCGTTGTTGGCGGAAATAGTGGCAATTTGCTCGATTTTGCTGTTGTCGTTGCCAACTTCCTTAGAGATTTTGCGGAGGTTGGCAACTACTTCGGTTACCGCTTTGTCGATACCGCGCTTGAGGTCCATTGGGTTGGCGCCTGCTGCCACGTTCTTGAGACCTGCGGTCACGATTGCTTGAGCTAGAACGGTTGCAGTAGTGGTGCCGTCACCTGCGATATCTGCAGTTTTGGAAGCCACTTCTTTGACCATTTGTGCGCCCATGTTTTCGATAGGATCTTTGAGCTCGATTTCTTTAGCGACTGTTACGCCGTCTTTGGTGACGTGCGGTGCGCCAAATTTTTTACCGATGACCACATTGCGACCTTTAGGCCCAAGCGTTACTTTTACTGCATTTGCCAAAGCGTCAACTCCTTTTTTGAGTTTTTCGCGCGCTTCGACGTCAAAGAAAATTTCTTTTGCCATTTTGAATTTAAATTTAGATTAAAAAATACCGTAAATGTCTGATTCTCGCATGATGAGGAAGTTTTGCCCATCAATTTTGATTTCGGTTCCGGCGTATTGACCATAAAGAATGGAATCGCCGACTTTTACCGACATGGGCTCATCCTGCTTGCCAGACCCAGCCGCTACAACAGTACCGCGCAAGGGTTTTTCTTTTGCTGTGTCTGGAATGATGATTCCGCTTGCTGTTTTTTGCTCTGCTGGCGCAGGTTCTACCAGAACTCTGTCTGCCAAAGGTTTGAAATTTACTGACATAAAAAATATTTTTAGTTGCCGCTGTTCCTTCGAAAAACATGCCAATTGCTGTTTTGCGTCAAAATTGCATAAAGGACAAAAAAAAATGTCAGTATGCGTGACATACTGACATTTTGTATCGTTACAAAAAGTTGGTTATTGACCTTGGCTCTGACCTTGGTTTTGACCCTGACCTTGATTTGGTGCTTGTTGTTGGGTTTGAGGAGCTACTTGTTTTGGTGGCTTTGGTTGGCTCAATGAGATACCAAGGCTAAAAACAACGATAGCTGCTGCTAAGCCCCAAGTAAGTTTGTCGATGAGCTCATTGGTGCGCTGTACGCCGCCTAATTGAGAAGCTCCACCGAAATCAGCACTTAGGCCCCCACCTTTTGGGTTTTGAACATAAACAACGAGAATCAGCAATGCGCTGGCTACGATGATTAAAAA
>JBEEKN010000063.1:0-11597 GCA_041168605.1 Bacteroidota bacterium
AGCGCAGTGAAAGCAAGGCGTTTCAAATCAGTTTGGCGGGTGTGATTACCGATGGCATGTCATTCCCTTTGCCGATGGCCAGTTGGTTTTATAAATTTTAAGGGCGAGTGCACCAGGTTTTGTTCATAGGACTCTTTATTTTTCAATCGTGGTGGCTGTCTATTTTGGCAGCCACACTTTTGTTTTTGTTGGTTTTTATTTTTATCCGCAGCCGCATTGAAACGTCTCGTCGAAATCAAGTAAGGCTCGAGGTCAAAATTGCCGAGCGCACCAAAGAAATTCGACTGCAAAAGACCAAAATCGAGGAGCAAAAACGCCTTCTGGAAGAAGAGAAAAACAAGGTAGAGGAGCAGCAAGCGCTCTTGCAGCGCGAAAAAGACCGAACCGAACAGTGGTTACTCAATACCTTGCCTTCACAGGTTGTAATTGAACTCAAGCGCAATGGAAAAGTAAAAGCACAGGCTTTCAAGCAAGTTTCCATCATGTTTACCGATGTAGTTGGCTTTACCCGTATTTCAGAATCCATGGCCCCGAGCCGCATTGTTTCTAAGCTCGACATCTTATTTCGGAAGTTCGACGAAATTATTCAGTCAAACAACCTCGAGAAAATCAAAACAATTGGAGATGCCTACATGTGTGCAGGAGGGGTGCCGGTAGAAAACTCAACCAATCCGATAGACGCCTGCTGTGCCGCATTGCAAATTCAAGCGTTCATGGACAAACTCAAGTACGAAGCCATCGCTGACCACGAAGACTACTGGGAAATCCGCTTAGGGATCAACACCGGGCCCGTCATTGCTGGTATCATCGGAAATATCCGCTTGGCCTACGACGTTTGGGGTTCGTCGGTCAACCTCGCGCAGCGCATGGAGATGCTCGGAGAACCCGGAAAAGTAACCATTACCGGCAATACCTTTCAGCAAATTGAGCCTTATTTCGAATGCGATTACAAGGGCAAGGCCCTGACAAAATCTCGCACCAAAGTCGATATGTATGTGGTCCAACGCATCAAGCCCGAACTTTCGGTCAATGGGGAAGGTCTCATTCCAAATTCGCGTTTTGAAGAGATCAAAAAATTACACCACTACAGCTCCATCAAATACTACAAGACCGAGCACCACGTCATGGGTATCCTACAGAAAAACCTCTCCCCAACGCTCTATTACCATTCGATCAACCACACCAAAGATGTCGTCAAATCTGTGGAGCGCATTGCCTTGCTAGAAGGCGTTACCGACGAAGGGCTTTTTTTACTCAAGACCGCAGCAATATTCCACGATGCCGGTTTTATTGATCAGTACGACCACAATGAAGCAATTGGCGCCAGCATGGCTCAGGAAATCTTGCCTAAATATGGTTACACCGAACAGCACGTCAAAACCATTGTTGAATTGATTCACGCCACCGAAATTCCGCACAAACCCATTAATAAATTACAAGAAATTATTTGCGATGCCGACCTCGATTATTTAGGGCGTTCAGACTTTGAGCAAATTGCCGATAACCTGAGAAAAGAGCTAAGCGAAATGGGCAAAATCAAGTCGCGCAAAGAATGGGACACCATCCAGGTGCACTTTCTCAAGCAGCATCAGTATTTTACCACAACGGCTATTGAGTCACGTCAAAAAAAGAAACAAGATAATCTACAAGTTGTGCTGGAGCGCTTGGCTGCAGATGCATATACCGATTGATTTACAAAAAGCGTCCGTTGCGCTGTTTTGGCGCTGGTTTTTTTGACTTTTCGTTGGCAAGGTTATAACCATAAGAAAAATTCAGAATGGCACGGTTCAAAGCACCAGGGCTCATGATGCGTTGGTCGTACAGATAAGCAACTTCAAATGCATGCGGGCCATCCCAATCAAATCCCAAGCCCACACTCCAGCGAATGCGGTTGAGGTGGTAGCCTTGCTGCCCAACCATCGGGCCGGTAAAAAATTCCATGGATGCTTGCGGCAAAAGAACTGATTTCTTGATGTTGTAAACAATGCTAGGCTTGATGCGAAAGGCCTCGCCAAATTCAGGTTCGTAATTATCTAATAACCTATTGGTTGTGAATTGGTAACGACCTCTTAGGCCTAATTCAACTCTTTCAATTGAATGATTCAACTGCAGGTTGACATTGATGCGGTGCTGATAAGTAAAATTACCTTGGTCTGTTCGGCTCCCAATGTAACGGTAATCGACAGAAGGGCGGATAAACTTGTTGATTTTATACTTGTAGGAGATTTGCGGAAAGAAGGTTTGTACGCCTCCTGCGCCATGCCGAGTGGTGAGGTCAAAAGCTAGACTTTGCTTTTTGTCGAGTTTATAAGCCACACCCACCTCATTCCACACCTGAAATACGGTGCTGTTCTGGCTCAAGCCCACAAATGGAAATAACAGTATACTAAGAACTAGACTGCGCATTCTTAACGAATAACGGTGATTTCACCCAAATCTTTGGTCTCATTTTTATCAATTTCGATGGTGAATTTGACTGGTTCTTTGGTGTAGTAGTCGTCGTCGTTATTGGTGATCGAATTGCCAGTATGGAAAACCTCATTATAGGCAAAAACGGTATAGGTACCAGGGAATAAATAATTGAAACTAAAGGTGCCATCGTGGTTGCATTCAATTTTATCATCGAAGATGCTGTCTTGGGTGCCGTAAACGATGTAAACATCTTCGGTAGCCCCTGCATAACTGACTGTTTGCGCTAATGCACCGTTGATATACAGTTTTTCGTTAATGGTCAGTTTACCTGTTATTTTGCTGCGGCCGCCTTGTCCTTCATATTTTGTACAACCTGTAAAACCGAGCACGAGAATGGCAACGGATAAGATTACGGAAATTCTTTTCATTTCTTTTTTTGACAATGTTAAGAAAAAAACAACTTTTCTCAGCTTCTTGCGTCTGTTTGTTTGGATAAAAATTGATATTTCAGTAATATTGGTACCGCTAAACCAAGCTAAATGAAACACTTACTACTCTCCTTCCTTTTTTGCCTTCCTTTTCTTGTTTTTTCACAGGTTGTGATCAACGAATATTCGTGTTCAAACATGACTGGACCTACCGATGCATTTGGCGAGCGAGAAGACTGGGTAGAGCTTTACAACTCAACAGCAGCCGCTGTAGATTTAACAGGTTGGTACCTGTCGGATAAGGCCACAAACCTGACCAAATGGCAAATTCCAAGTGGTAGCATCAACTCTAATGGATTCAAAATGGTTTTTTGTTCCAAACGAAACCTCGTAAATGGCAATGAATACCACCCAAACTTCAACTTATCACAAACCGATGGCGACTGGATCATTTTATCCAATCCGTCTGCTGTAGTGGTAGATTCCTTCAAAATTGTACACCTGACCAAATCCAATCATTCGGTAGGTCGTTCGAGTAATGGTGCCATCGACTTCAAATTGTTCACGACCCCAACGCCGAATGCCAACAATGCAGGAGGTGTCAATTTTTATCCGCCCAAACCTGTTTTTAGTTTGGCTCCAGGTTTTTACCCTGGCGCCCAAACCGTCAGCATTACTTGTGCTGACCCCACATCCACTATCCGCTACACACTAGACGGTTCAGACCCTATTGCCACCTCTCCCACATACACAGCGCCCATCAATATAACCACCACCAAAGTATTGCGCGCCACAGCTTTTGGCACCACTCTTTCTTCTTTCACAGAAACCAATACCTATTTTATCAATGTAAACCATACTGTTCCAGTAGTTTCGGTTTGTAGCCAAGGGGTTTATTCATTGGTGGCGAACGGCAGTCAAAACCCGCCCAATCGCATTGGTTCTTTTGAACTTTTTGAGCAAGACGGCACTTTTATAGATGAATCAGAGGGCGACTTCAACAAGCACGGTAACGATTCTTGGTCTTATGCGCAGCGCGGCTTCGATTTTGTTTGCCGCGATCAATACGGACACAACGGCGACCTCGAACACCAAATTTTCCCAGAAAAAAGTCGCGATGCTTTTCAGCGTGTCATTTTAAAGCCAGGCGCCAGCGACAACTATCCTTTTGAACAAGGTGCACACATTCGAGATGCGTTTATCCATACGCTTTCTATCCGTGCCGACATGAAACTCGACGAGCGCACTTGGCGTCCGGCTGTTGTTTATTTGAACGGTAACTTCTGGGGAGTTTATGAAATCCGCGAAAAAGCCGATGACCACGACTACGCCGATGAATATTATGGCCAAGACAAATACAATATGCATTACCTCAAGACCTGGGGTGGCACTTGGCAAGAATACGGCGCCCCCAATGCGCAACCAAGTTGGAATGCCTTGCGCAATTACATCCTCACCAACAACATGAGCAATCCGGCTAACTTCAACTATGTTGATTCTTTGCTGAGTTGGAAATCTCTTTCTGATTACTTCATGATCAATTCCTATACGGTCAATCAAGACTGGCTCAACTGGAATACCGCATGGTGGAGAGGTCTAGACACCACCGGCGACCACAAAAAGTGGGGTTATGCCCTCTGGGACATGGACGCTACTTTTGGCCACTACATCAATTACACAGGCATTCCTGACCCAAGCGCCAATGCAGACCCTTGTAACGCAGAAAACTTACCCAATCCAGGCGGGCAAGGACACACAGATATCTTAGAAAAACTCATCAATGAAAACCCAATCGTTGAACAGTATTACATCACGCGCTACATCGACCTGATCAACACTTCTTTTAGTTGTGCCAGTATGCTTGCGCTGCTCGACAGCATGGTCAACGAAATTGACCCTGAAATGACGGCGCATTGTGCCAAATGGGGAGGTTCGTACGCCGGTTGGCAGTCTCGCGTGACCCAACTGCGCAATTTCATCAATCAGCGCTGCTTGGCTTTAGAGCAAGGCCTGATCGATTGCTACCAGCTTTCGGGGCCGTTTGCCGTCACTTTTAACGTCACGCCAGTAGGAGCGGGCACCATTCAAGTCAACTCTATTAATCCGCCCAATTATCCGTGGGCCACTACTTATTTTGGCGGCATTCAAACACTCCTAGAGCCAAATGCCAATCCTGGTTTTGTATTTAGCCATTGGACAGTCACTACAGGCCCTCTTGGCTTGCCAAGCACCACGGCCAATAACTTCATTAATATCAATGGCCCAGAAACCATTGTAGCTGTCTTTGTTCCAGATGTTCCAGACGTGGATGGTGACGGTTGTTTGAACGTCGATGAAAACCTAGTGGGTACTGACCCATCTAACCCGGATACCGACGGCGACGGCGAGAACGACTGCGCAGAAATCGGCAATGTAGGCGCTCCAACCGATACCGACGGCGATGGCATTATCGATGCACTAGAGTCTTCAATAGTAGACACCGACGGCGATGGCGTCATGGATGAGCTCGACCCAGACAACACCAACCCGTGCATTCCGAATGCAAATGCTGGCACTTGTGACCAAGACGGCGATGGCCTCACCAATAGCCAGGAAAATGCTGCAGGCACAAGCCCTACCAATCCCGATACCGACGGCGATGGCCTCACCGACGGTGCGGAAGTAACCAACGGCTCCGATCCGCTCAATCCTTGCGATCCGGACGATACCCTTCCGGGTTGCCAAATTGACACCGATTTTGACGGCCTTACCGATGCGCAAGAAGGCGTGCTCGGCACCAATCCACTCAATCCTGATACCGATGGAGATGGCATCAACGATGGCACAGAAGTCGCAAATAACTCCAATCCGCTAGACCCCTGCGACCCAGATGGCAGCAGTCCTGAATGCGCTACCGGCATCTTCTTCCCAACAGCATTTTCACCAAATGGAGTGGGCAATGGACTCAATGAAGTGTATCAAATTATTGCCGGTAAGGATATCGCAGCCATCAACTTTAAGATTGTAGACCGCTGGGGCAACCTCATGTTCTCTTCCACCAACAAACAATTCAAATGGGATGGCAACCACAAGGATAAGCCATGCAATAGCGGTGTGTATGCATACGTTTGCGACGTTACTTATGATAACGGCAGCACCAAGAAATTTACAGGTAACATCACTTTAATTCGATAAGCGATGCGCCTCAAAAGATGTCTCTTTTCAGTTACAATTGCCTTGTCTGTGCTGGGTGTTTTTCCGAATGCGGGCCTTGCCCAAGATTTTCACCTGACGCAAGCAGACCGCAGCATGCCTTTTCTGAATCCTGCTTTTGTGGGTGCTTACAAAGGCTTTGAAAGAATTACGCTGCTCAATCGCAACCAATGGATTGGTTCGGGAACTCAATTTTTGACGACTTACGGCATGGCTGAATTCACGCCCGGCCGAACCCGTCAATCTGAGCGCGCTTATGCAGGTATTGGCGCGTCTTTTAGCAACGACGTTGGCGGCGACTCCCGCATGACTCAAAAAGCTTTCGGTCTCACCGCAAGTGGCCATATTCCGCTGGCAAAAGGCCACTGGCTAGATGCTGGCCTTCAAACGGCTATTCAGCAACGCAGCGCCGATTTCAGCAGTTTGCTTTATTACTCTCAATGGAACGGCACGGCTTTAGATCCGAGTGTTTTTTCGGGCGAAGAAAACGATTTTGTCAATTTTGCTTTTGTAGATGCAGGCATAGGGCTAGGGTATCGTTTTGAACCAAATCAACGCGGTGAGTTGCGCGACGGCCAATGGTCTTTGCAAACAGGTCTGTCTTTTCAGCACGTCAACCGCCCTCGCTTGCAATACAACACTCTTTCTGCCGATCGTTTGTACCGAAAAGCGGTTGCCTACGCCTGTTTTTCCCTTGGGCTCAATGAAGCTTCAGCTTTGCAGTTTTCGCTCACGCATTTGCGCCAAGGAGGCCACTCCGAGAGCATGCTCGGAGCTATTTACCGCATGAAGCTCCGTGGCAGTTCTCAGGTCACCAATGAAGTGAGCACAAGATACCTGAGTGCAGGCCTTTATTTTCGCTCTACAGCAGCTGTAGCACCTTATATTGCCTTAGATTTGGGTGCGTTTGACTTTGGGATTTCTTACGATGCAGATTTGGGAGCAACTTCTTCTGTTTTCAGACATTCTGTCGAGCTCAACCTCGCTTATACCTTCCTGAAAAAATCGGCGTTTAAAGGTAGCCGTTTGCGCTAAGAAATGAGGTCCATTGTTCGGCTTGTGCTTTGTTCATGACGCGCGGCATTTTGTTCTGCGCGCCGAGCTTTCCAATACTTTCCAAATAAGCATAAAACACTGAAGTAGGCAGTAATTTGAGCTGAGGCAGGGGCATGCTGTGTTTGCGCACATAAGCGTAGTCGTCGTTGATGAGCTGCAGTGCTTGGTCAATTTCCGCAATGATACTTGGCGTTGCTTTTTGCTCATCGCAAGCGATATACCAGCAGTGTTGCAGCCCTTTTTCATCGGCATGAATGGTATATTCAGAAAAAGAAAGCTTGAATTGCGTGCTCACGGTTTTCAAGGCCTGATTGATATTATCCAAAGATAAATGCTCTCCGCACAAACTTAAAAATTGCTTGATGCGCCCCGAAATAATGATTTCATGGGTGGTGGTGTCCGTGAAGCGCACGAGATCGCCGAGCATGTAGCGCCAGAGCCCTGCATTTGTACTAATAACCAAAGCGTAGTCTATGCCTGGCTTGACTTCACTGATGGTATATGCTTTGAATTTATTTTTGAGTTCTCCGGACTCCGTAAAATACTCGGCATTAAAGGGCACAAATTCAAAAAAGATGCTGTTGTTCATCAGCATAGTCATACCTCTTTTTTTCGGGCTCGTTTGGTACGCAAAATAGCCTTCGCTCGCTAAATAAGTATCGAGCAGCACGACTGGTTTTCCTGAAATCTTTTGCAAGCGCTCCACAAACGGGTCCATGTAGACACCGCCATGGACGTAAACTTGGAAATTTGGCCAGATTTCGTGGATGTTGTTGAGTTTATAATGCTTTACTATTTCTTCGAGCAAGAGTACACACCAGCTCGGGATTCCCGCCATAATACCGATATCCCACTTAGGGGCTTCCTGCACCATTAAAGGCAGTTTGGCTTTCCAGTCTTTGAGATGGGTAATTTTTTTGGTTGGTTTTGTAAACGGAGCTGCAATGAGGGATGTGTGTTTTTTTAAGATGCCGCTGAGGTCGCCTTCGTAATGTTGGTCGATTTTTTTAAGCTTAGTAGAGCCTCCAACCGCAAGCACTTTGGCGCTGTAAAATGAATCTGGGAGGTTCAATTCGTGCAAGATGGAGAATTGTCTTAACGAGACCCGCTGAAAAGACCGGATCATTTCTGTGCTCACGGGTATTCTTTTGCTCGGCGCGCCGGTCGTGCCGGAGGATAACGCAAAGTATTTGATGCGGCCCGGCCAGATAGTGTCTTTTTTACCTTTGATGGTGTCTTCGAGCCAATCGGTATAAAATTGTTCGTATTCGGTGATGGGAACGTTTTGTTGGTATCGAGAAACGAGGTCGGTTTTTTGAAGCAATGTAGCGAATTGATAACGCTGTCCAAAAGCTGTTTTTTTGGAGTGGTCCATATTTTGACGCAAGACCTCGAGTTGTTGTTTGTAACCTGCACTGATGCGGGAGATGCGCTTGAAACTTATTGCTGTACTACGCTGTATGAGCTTACCAATTATCGGCATTTGAAAAGAAGCTTTTTTAGCAGAGGCTTCACACAAAAATAAAGAGAAAACTAGTGCGTTCTTACTGCACTTTATTTTAAATTTGTAAAAAACTTGACTATGCAAACTAAAACCTTCATTGTTCCTCACGACTTTACTGCAGTGGCCGATATCGCCCTTCAACATGCCATTGCCACAGCCAAGCCTTTAGGTGCTCAAATTCAAGTACTTCATGTGGTTTCCAAAGACACCCAAATTCCTGAAGCACTTGCGCAGCTAGAAAATATTATTGGTCAGTTTGAACAAGAAGGCGTAGTACTCAAACCCAATGTGCGCATTGGTAGCATTTTCGAAGACATCGGCGCTTTTGCCGCCGAGCACCAAGCGGAGCTTATCGTCATGGGCACCCATGGTGCACACGGTTGGCAGCACATCACCGGAAGCCGTGCACTTAAAGTTGTGACAAGCTCTCAGGTTCCCTTCATTATCGTCCAAGAAAAGGCCGTTAAAGCAAGTGGCTATGACTCCATTGTTGTCCCGATGGACCTCCACAAAGAAACCAAACAAAAACTTTCAATTGTTGCCAATTTGGCACAATACTTCAAGTCTAAAGTACACGTTGTTACACCAGACGAAACCGACGAGTTTTTGCGTCACCAAGTGCGTTCCAACATCACTTTCTCTGAAGGATTCTTCAAAGATCGCGGCATTGAAATGACCAGCGCAGTAGTACCAAGTTCTGGTTTCGATAAAGAAGTTGTCAAATATGCCGTGAGCGTAGACGCCGATCTGATCGCCATCATGAACCTCCAGCGCAACAACCTCTTTACGGCCCTCACCTCTAATCACGAGCAGTACATCATCACTAATGATGCACTCATTCCAACGCTAATTGTCAATCCTATTCACTTAGGTTCTGACTACAGCAATATGTTCTCTATGTAAGCATGTCTAAACTCACTACCCTACACGAGTTTATTGTCAGCAAGCAAAAAGATTTTCCATTTGCTACCGGAGAGCTCTCGCGTTTGCTGAGCGATATCGCTTTAGCTTCCAAAATTGTCAGCAATGATGTCCGCAAAGCCGGTTTAGTAGACCACATCCTGGGCGCCCAAGGCGGTCAAAATGTGCAAGGCGAAGAACAGCAAAAATTAGATGTAGTTGCCGACGAAGCATTTATTCGCGCTTTTGAAAACGGCGGCGAAGTCTGTGGTATTGCCTCCGAAGAAAACGACGACTACCTTGCCTTTGAATCCGAACAAGCGCAAAATGCTAATTATGTCATTTTATTTGATCCGCTAGACGGCTCCTCTAATATTGATGTCAACGTATCCATCGGCACCATCTTTTCTATTTACCGAAGGGTTTCACCTCAAGGTTCCAAGGCAACTTTGGCAGATATGTTGCAGCCAGGTACCCAACAAGTGGCTGCTGGATACGTGCTTTACGGCTCTTCTACCATCTTAGTTTATACCACCGGCAATGGCGTCAATGGCTTTACCCTAGACCCTTCCATTGGTGAATTCTTTTTGTCGCATCCGGACATGAAAATGCCAGAAAACGGCAGGCTTTATTCGGTAAACGAAGGCAATCTCAATGATTTTGACCCACAACTACGTGCTTATTTGGCTTATTGCCAATCTAATGAAAATCAAACAGGGAAGCCTTATTCCGGACGCTATATTGGTTCTTTAGTAGCCGATTTTCACCGCAACCTGATCAAAGGCGGTATTTACATTTACCCAACTGTTCCGTCTGCGCCAAATGGTCGTTTGCGCTTGTTGTACGAGTGCAACCCCTTGGCCTTTATTGCCGAACAAGCAGGTGGTTTAGCCACAGACGGCAAACGCCGCGTTTTGGATATCCAACCTAGTGCCTTGCACGAGCGCGTAGGTTTTTACATCGGCTCCAAAAAAATGGTAGAAAAAGCAATGGGGCTATAGCACCTCGCCTTCTGCTTGTTTAATTACCTCCTGGCTTCAGGTTAAAGGTATAATTCATCTCTACAATTCCTGCGCCGGGGTCTTTATTATATCTGACCTCACGCTTGATGCGTTCTTTGATGTCGCTGATGGTGCGGTCATCAACGCAAGTTGTGAGCGATCTAATGGTGCGAACGCCAATCACTTGCCCTTCACTATTGATTTGCAACATAAACCCGATGCGGCATTCGAAATCATTTTCATAGCTAGGTAAGCTGACACTATTGAGGCGAATACGTCCTTTTCCAGAACCTCTACCTGATCCGATACCATCATCGGCTGTACCGTTGCCGTTTCCATTTCCGCCGAAAGGCCCGTTTCCAGAGCCATTACCATTGCCACTGCCCCCGCTGCCGGTAAAGAGGTTGGTTCTTTGTGATGTTGTGGAGGTGGCGTTGGTGCCGTTCTGTGAATTGTGGTTGTTGGAATTGCCGCTATTATGGCTGAAATCACTTTGGCTAGAGGTTGCCACTCTTTCGGTTTGGTCGGCTGGTGGTGCAATGCGACCAGATCCAGGGGTGCCACCACCTCGAGAACCTCCGGCAACTTCTTCGAGTGCTACGTTATCTATCTGAAATTCTTCAATGACTTCATCTGAGCGGAGTGGAGGGGTATCCACCAATTGATCTGGTCGGGCGTCAAATTTAATGATGAAAGCCAACAGCAACATGGAGAGCAACCACACTGAAGTGTAGATTAAAGATTTTTTGGAATCTTCTCGTGCGCCGATGTATTCTAATTGAAATTGTTCCATGATAAGGAGCTCTAGCTAATTTGACAATAAATAGAATTACCCTTCTTTGGTGGCAATGATCATTTTGAGGTCATTGAGCATGCCAATTTTGAGTAAGTCTACGAGTTCTTGCACTTGCGCATCAAATGGCAAGCGCAAAATGACGGTGTTGTCGCCAATTTTTTTGGTTTCTCCGATCAAGACACCTTCTAACTGATCCAAGGCGATTTCATCGTTGTTGACATAAAAATGGCGCTGTTGGTTCTCGTCAAATTTAATGGTGAGTGTGACGTGTTGTTTTTGCGTCTTTTCGTTGGCATCTGATTTAGGCA
>JBEEKN010000064.1:0-10049 GCA_041168605.1 Bacteroidota bacterium
CAGGCAGATGGTTCTGTTGTGGTGCGCATGGGCGACACCATGTTGCTCGCTACTGTTGTGGCAGCACAAGACGCAAAGGAAGGCGTAGATTTTCTTCCACTTACGGTAGATTACCGTGAAAAGTATTCGGCAGCTGGTCGTTTTCCAGGCGGTTTCTTCCGTCGTGAGGCACGCCCTTCCGAAACCGAAATTTTAGTCATGCGTTTAGTAGACCGCGCTTTGCGTCCACTTTTCCCAGACGATTACCATGCTGAAGTACAGGTCATGATCCAACTCATGTCTTACGACGGTGTCCACAACCCAGACGCTTTGTGCGGTTTGGCAGCATCTTCTGCAATTGCGGTATCGAACATTCCGTTCAACGGCCCAATGTCAGAAGTGCGCGTCGGACGCATCAACGGCGAGTTCATCATCAACCCAACAATGGCAGAAATTGCCCTTTCAGACATCGATGTCATGGTTGCTGGTACGGCCAAAGACGTCAACATGGTTGAAGGCGAAATGCAAGAAATCTCCGAGGCCGAATTGGTTGAGGTGATCAAACTTGCTCACGCTGAAATTATCGAACAATGTAACTTCCAATTAGCACTCGCTGCAGAAATCCCTACTGCCAATCCAAAACGCGAATACTCCCACGAGTCTCACGACGCTGACGTCCGTGCCAAAGTATTCGAATTGGCGATGGAAAAATGTAAAGACGTAGCCCGCATGGGTCTTGCCAACAAGGCAAAACGCACCGAGCTCTTCGATGCCATTAAAGCAGAAGTGAAAGCAGGTTTTTCTGAAGAAGAACTCGAGCACGCTGCCAAATTTATTTCTGTATACTTCTCTGAAGTGAAGAAAAAAGCAGTTCGTTGGGTCATGCTCAATGAGCGCGCGCGCTTAGATGGTCGTCAGTTCGACGAAATCCGTCCGATCTGGGCCGAGGTTGATTACCTTCCAATGGTTCACGGTTCGGCTATATTTACACGCGGAGAAACGCAATCACTCACCACACTTACCCTCGGTGGTAAAATGGACGAGCAAATGATCGACGGCGCTACTTTCCAAGGCACCGAAAAATTCTTATTGCACTACAACTTCCCACCATTCTCAACAGGTGAAGCCAAACCACTTCGTGGTACTTCACGTCGCGAGATCGGTCACGGAAACTTGGCGCTTCGCGCACTCAAGCCAGTCATGCCAGACGACTACCCATACGCGGTTCGTATCGTTTCTGACATTTTAGAATCAAATGGTTCGTCTTCAATGGCTACAGTTTGTGCCGGAACCCTCGCCCTTATGGACGGTGGTGTGCCGATCAAATCTCCAGTTTCTGGTATTGCAATGGGCTTGGTTGCCGACGAAGGTAAATTTGCTGTCTTGTCTGACATCCTCGGCGATGAAGATCACCTCGGCGACATGGACTTCAAAGTAACAGGTACTGCCAACGGTATCACTGCTTGCCAGATGGACATCAAAGTAGATGGCTTGCCATACGAAGTCTTGACACAAGCACTAGAGCAATCTCGCGCAGGTCGTTTGCACATCCTCGGTAAAATCACCGAAACCATGTCAGCGCCGCGTCCGGAGCTCAAGCCACAAACACCACGTTTGGAAGCATTGAACGTTCCGAACGAAATGATCGGTGCGATCATCGGGCCTGGAGGAAAAATCATCCAAGGTTTGCAGAAAGAAACCAAAACCACCATCACCATCGAAGAATTACCAAATGGTGAAGGTCGTGTACAAGTGCTTTCTAACAACGGAAACGACATGGCTGAAGCGATCCGCTTGATCCGTCAAATTGCATTCCCGCCTCAAGTAGACGAAGGTGCAACTTACGAAGGCAAAGTGAAATCTGTGAAAGAATTCGGTTGCTTCGTAGAAATCGTTCCAGGTACAGATGGCCTGATCCACATCTCTGAATTTGCTTGGGAAAAAACAGCAAAAATGGAAGATGTCGTGAAAGAAGGCGAAATGCTGACTTTCAAAGTGATTGGCAAAGATCCAAAAACCAAAAAATGGAAATTATCTCGCAAAGTTTTGTTGCCACGCCCTGAGCGTCCAGCTACAGAACCAACTGCTGCAGAATAATTTTTACATCCAATTATTCAGAAAAGGCGAGGGAAACTTCGCCTTTTTTTTGTCTAACGACCTAAGTTTAACGGCGAGTTCATCTGAAGTTTCCGTAAGTTAACGGACAAAGTTGTAAATTTACCGAACCAAAAATATTTTTATGAAAACAGGTTTACTATTTATCCTCACCATCCTGAGCCTCAATGCGTTTGCGCAGGCTTTTGAATCCTTCAATTTTACGGGTTCTGCCAACGCCAACGGTTGGACCACCCATAGTGTCACCGCCGGCCAAGAAGGTCAGTTGGTAGCGCTCACCACACCTTCGCAGAGTGGGGCTTCTCTTTCCTACACAGGCCTTGCTGCCTCAACAGCCAACCGCATGGCGCTTGTTGCAGGTTCAGCAACCGCAAGCGAAGACATCAACAAACCCTTTACCACGACTATCCCGACGGGTTACTTTTCTTTCCTACTAAATGTAAGCAACACAACTGGGCTCACAGCCGGCGGCGCTTATTTTATTGGTTTTGGCGGCACAGCTGGTGCGAGCGTAACGGTCTATTTTCCGCGCTTGTTCATCAAGTTAGGCGCCACGCCCAACACCTTTCAATTAGGTATTTTAAATACTTCAGGCGGTGCGGGTGCTGTCGCTACTTACCTGCCAACCGAATACACACCAGGCACTACCTTACTTGTGGTTGCCAAAGCGAGTGCTCCAGCTGTTGCGGGCGCCATTACGGCATCATTGTGGGTCAATCCGACACCCGGTGCAGCAGAACCTGCCGCTGGTGTCACCAACTCTGGTGGAACAAGTTCTTGGCCAGCAAACGGTATTCAGTCTGTATACTTGCGTCAAGCTACAGGTACTGGAAATTATGAAATCGACGAAATTCGCGCAGGTGAAACCTGGGCTTCAGTGACGCCGGGTGCAGCCGCTTCTTGTGTAAGCTACAACACAATTACTGCTTCAGCTTGTAACACCTACACGCTCAACAACCAGACCTACACGACTTCCGGAACGTATGTTCAAACCTTAACCAACGCGAATGCCGCAGGTTGTGACTCCATCATCAACCTGAGCTTAACCATCAATAACGCGAATACATCTACCTTGAACATCACCAATTGTGGTCCTTATACTTTAAACAACCAAACCTACAGCGCGTCTGGAACTTATACCCAACTGATTCAAAACGTAGCGGGTTGCGACAGCACCATCACCCTCAACCTCAGTATCGTTGGTTCCTTGACTTATTATCAAGATTTAGACAACGATGGTTTTGGTAACGCTGCCGTTTCACAATCGGGCTGTGCGGCAATTACCGGTTATGTCACCAATAGCACTGACTGCGATGACAACAACAACGCTATTTATCCGGGTGCGGTAGACGTGCCAGGCAATGGTATTGACGAAGACTGCAATGGTTTCGATGCACCACTCCAATTAGGTATTTATCAGTTTGCTGCAACAGTAGATTGTGCAACCCAAGATGTAGCGGCAACCAATACCAGTACCAACTGGACTTTCTCTGATTTCACTGCGCAAGGCTCAACATGTGCCTCAGGTGGTGGTGTTTTCAACCGCAGTGGCTGGAATCAAACGGCTCTTTTTGATGCAGCGCAATACAACGAGTTCACCATTACTGGTGCTAACTGTAGCAACCTGAATTTAGCGAAGTTGGCCCTCAATCACCGCACGAGTTCTACTGGTGGTACGCCAACAATTTTTGTGCGTTCGAGCCTCGATAACTTTACTGCAAACATCGATACAATTGCCTCTTCTTGGAATGGCAATGTAGCGTTGGCCGATACCGTACTTTTACCAGCAACTTTTGCCAACGTCAGCACAGTTACGTTCCGCTTTTATGTCATCAATCAGGCCACGAATACTTCTACACTTAGAATGGATAACGTTTCTCTTTGGGGGAATGCCATTACCGTTTTACCTTCTTTGTTCTATGCAGATGCAGATGGCGACGGTTTTGGAGATCCAGCAATGGATACGCTACTTTGTAACGCACCTGCAGGATTTGTCGCTAATAACACCGATTGCAATGATACCGACGCGTTGGTCAATCCAAATACCGTTTGGTATCAAGATACAGACAACGACCAAGTTGGAAATGCTGCCGTGACACAAACAGCATGTGTTCAGCCTGCAGGATATGTATTGGCCAGTGGCGATTGTGACGATACCAATGCCTCAATTGTTGCACCAACGATGTATTACTCAGACAACGACCAAGATGGCTATGGCGACGACGCTACAGGTGTTTTGTTTTGCCAAGCACCAGTCAACATGATTGCGATTGGCGGCGACTGCGATGACAACAACAATGCAGTCAACCCTGGCGCTTCTGAAGTATGTGATGGCATTGACAACAACTGCGACGGTCAAGAAGACGAAGGCCTTACCTTCTTAAACTACTATTTTGATGGCGACAGCGATGGTTATGGAATTGGTAACCCAACGGTTTCTTGTACGCCAATTTCAGGCTATGCTACCCAGACCGGCGACTGCGACGACAGCAACAACAGCGCTTACCCTGGTGCTGCAGATACCGAAGGAAACGGCATCGATGAAAACTGCGACGGTGTAGACGGCGTCCTTGGGCTCACCTCTTTAGAAATGACGGCTACCATTGCGCCGAACCCAACGTCAGATTTGCTTCACATTACCTTGAGTAAGGTTTATGCAGGTAACATTATCCTCACCGACCTGAATGGCAAAGTACTCCAAACAACCAATGTGAATGGTGCAAGTCACTCCCTAGACCTCAGCAATTTAAAACCGGGTACTTACATGGTTCAAATCAATGAAAACACACAGCGAATTGTCAAGCTCTAAGCACTTGTAACATTTGCTCAGACATTTCGTCAACAAAGATAAAGCCACCTTCGGGTGGCTTTTTTATGCCCAATTCTTTGTACTTTTATTTCAAATCTCTATTGATGAAAAAATTATTATTTCTACTACTTCCTTTTTCGGCTTTTAGTCAATATTTTCAGCAAGACGTCAGTTACCAGATTGAGGTCAAGCTCGACGACAAAAAACACATCTTGCACGGTTTTGAAAGCCTGAGTTACAAGAACAATTCAGCCCAAGCGCTAGATGTCATCTACATGCACGTTTGGCCAAATGCCTACAAAAACAAACACACCGCACTTGCCCAACAGCTCAAGCGCAATGAAGGCGACAAAATTGCCAAGGCAGACCCAAAAGATTTAGGTTCCATCGATTCACTTGACTTTAAAGTCAATGGCAAAGCTGTCAAGTGGGCGTATAGCGAAGCGCATCAAGACATCGTTGTACTCCAGCTCAACGAAGTATTGGCACCGGGCGCAAGCATCAATATTTCCACGCCTTTCAAGGTTCAAATCCCATCTGGTAGCCTTTCTCGCTTGGGGCATATCGGTCAGTCCTACCAAATTACCCAATGGTACCCGAAGCCGGCTGTTTACGACCAAAACGGTTGGAATGCCATGCCTTACCTAAACCAAGGCGAGTTTTATTCGGAGTTTGGCAATTTTGATGTCAAAATCACGGTGCCTGCCAATTACGTTGTAGGCGCAACTGGCGAGCTGCAAACCGCTTCTGAAATCTCTTTTTTAAATCAAAAAGTAGAGGAGAGCAAAAAGAAACTCGAGAAGTTACTCAATACTGAAACCGAGCGCTCTAAAACTTTCCCGGAGTCTGCTAGCGAATGGAAAACCATTCAATATAAGCAAGACCGAGTGCATGATTTCGCTTGGTTTGCCGACAAGCGCTTCTTGGTCCTAAAAGGCGAGGTTGTGTTGCCGCATTCCAAAGATACCGTTACTACTTGGGCCATGTTTACACCGCAAAACGCAAAGCTTTGGTCCAATGCATTGGAATACCTTCACGATGGCACCTATTACTACTCATTGTGGAACGGTGATTACCCTTACAAGCACGTTACAGCCATCGATGGCACAATTAGCGCAGGTGGCGGCATGGAATACCCCATGATTACCGTCATTGGCAACTCAAGTTCCAAAGAAGAATTAGAAGTAGTGATTGTTCACGAAGTAGGGCACAACTGGTTTTATGGTATTCTCGGCTCCAATGAGCGCGTACATGGCTGGATGGACGAAGGTTTAAATACTTTAAATGAAATGCGCTACGTCCAAACCAAATACCCAGACAACACACGTTTTTCAGACATGGTTGCAGGTGGCCGCTTTCACCTCAATGACCTCGATCACCACGACTCCGGCGACATCACTTACCGCACTTTAGCTAGCTTTGGCCTAGACCAACCTTTAGAAACGCATTCCGATGACTTCTCTAGCCTGAATTACGGCGCCATCATGTATCAAAAAACGGGCGTGGTTTTCTACTACCTCATGGACTACCTCGGTGAAGAAAAATTCGATGCAGCGATGTCTGCTTACTACCAACAATGGAAATTCAAGCACCCACAACCTGCAGATCTTCAAAAAACGCTAGAAACGCAAACAGGTAAAGACCTCAATTGGTTGTTCAAGGACCTCATCCAAACCACCAAGCACATCGACTACAAAGTCAAAGATGTGCAAATCTCCAAAACCGGAAGTGTGGTGAAGTTAGGCAATCCGGGTCAAGTCAATGGCCCTATTGAAGTGAATATCTACGGTCCAAATGACCAACTAGAAACCGTATGGGCAGAACCAGGCCAAACATCCGTGTCCGCCAAAACACCTTATGCTTCCATTGTAAAGGTAGAGATCGACCGCAACAACGACATTCCTGAGCTCAATCGCCAAAACAACCTTTGGGTCAAAGATCAAGTTTTCAAGAAAGTAGAACCATTGCGTTTTGAACTCATGTTCGGAGACCACGAAAAAAACCGCAGTACTATTTTCTGGACACCGATGTTGGGCGGCAATGCCTACGATGGCCTCATGGCAGGCCTAACCCTTCATAATATCGGTTTGGCGCCGAAGAAATTCACTTATTTAGTGAGCCCAATGCTCAGCACGGCCCGTTTGCGCCCAGCTGGTATCGCCGAGTTTTCTTACCAAATCTTGCCAACAAAAGCCATCGAACTCATGCGCTTAGGATTGTCGGTCAAATCTTTCGGCACCCAGCGCGAAGCCAACAACAACTATTTTGTGGCTTTCTCGCCTTATGTCTCTATCAATTTAGGCAATCGCAAAGCCCGTCACGCATTTCACCATGATGTATTGATCCAAGGGATTTACAAAAGAAATGTCTTGGGTGGAAATATTTCCTATGACGATCAAGGTATCTTTTTACAACACACAACAAATTATAAGAAACCAGTTTATCAAGCGCAATGGACCAATCGATTTGAGCATTTCGCAACAGGCAACGATTTTGTTTCTCGCATCTGGACCAATCTCAACCAAAACTTCAATTATTCTGTGGGTAAAATGGACCGCAGTGTTACTTTGAATCTTTTTGGTGGTTATACATTCAATCATCAATATTCAAACTTGAGTGGAGACCGCTTTTTCTGGGCCATAAATGGTTTACAAGGTCAGCAAGACTTATTTTTGGAAGACTATAATTTTGGTCGCTCTGATGTTTCTGGTATTTGGTCACAGCAGCGCATGGATCGCCATGGACAGTTCCATACTGGAAATGCAGCCGGAAGTAACATCAATTGGCTCACTACAGCTACTGTTTATGCACAATTGCCTATCAAACCGAACATTATTGGTGTTTTTGCCGATTTTGGAGCTGGGCGTGGCACCTTTCAAACAGTAGATATGTATTACAATGCGGGTGTGGCACTGCGTCTCGGAAAAGTATTTGGCATTTATTTCCCATTGGTATATGGCAGCAATAATATCTCCGGTGACCTCTTCACAAACTATACACAAAACATTCGCTTTACTTTGCGCATCAATCCAGTCAATCGCTTGAGCTTGCACACACTTTTAAATTCTTAAGATGTCAGAAAATCGCCTTTCCTTTGGTAAACTCTTTTGGCCGAGTTTCCTTGCTGTCTTTGTTGCCGGGTTGGTGGGCATGGTTTTTTTCTTCCTGATCCTTGGTGGTATTATCGGCTCTTTTGGTGATTTCGGTCCAGCACCGCTCGCACTACAAAATAGAACCGTGCTGCACCTCAAGTTATCGGGCACTATTCAAGACGTCTCCGAAGAGTCCTTCGACCCGACCGCACTTCGCCTGAACCGCACCTTGGGTTTACCTGAAATCTTAGTGGGCTTGCAAGAAGCCGCCCAAGATACCAAAATCAAAGGGGTTTTCTTGGAAATGAAAAGCCCGAGTATGGGCTTGGCTACCGCCGAAGAACTGCGCACAGCCATCCAAGATTTTCAGAAGTCGGGCAAATTTGTCGTTGCTTATTTAGCAGGTGAAGAGATCAGCCAAACCGATTATTATGTGAGTAGCGTCTGTAAAGAAGTTTACGGGATGCAAGGCTCCTCGTTTTTATGGAGCGGCATGCATGCTGAAAGTTATTTTTTCAAGAATTTATTAGATGATTTACAAATAGGGGTGCTGGTCGTGCGTGGCAAAGACAACGACTTCAAAAGCGCAGTAGAGCCATTTTACCGCACCGAGATGTCTGATTCGAGTCGCATGCAAATGCAAACTTTACTCGGTGGGCTTTGGCAACAAACGCGCAACGATATCGCGCAAAGCAGGTCTATGGATACGCTCGCCCTCGATTCGCTGGTAAATGCATTTACAGTGCGCAACCTCACGCAAGCAGCCGCCAACAAAATGATTGATCAGAACCTCTACAGACACGAGGTACTCACGCTGCTCAAGAAAAAAGTCGGGATCGATGAAAACACGCCGTTGCGCCTTCAAGCCTTCACCAAATATGCCCGCGATACCTATCATGACAACCAATTGCTCGCTAGGCAAGAGCGCCATATCGCCGTTATTTTAGCCGAAGGCGATGTTGCCACGCAAGGCGAGGGGGTTAGTACGGAGCGCATGGCCAAAATGCTGCGTCAGGTCCGCGACGACGACGACGTCAAAGGCGTGGTGCTGCGCATCAATAGCCCAGGAGGTTCTGCTTTGGCCAGTGAAGAAATCTGGAAGGAAGTGTCGTTAACGGCAGCCAAAAAGCCACTTTATGTTTCGATGGGAGACTACGCAGCATCTGGCGGTTATTATATTGCGATGCCAGCTATTAAAATTTTCGCCAGCCCCATGACCATCACCGGATCTATTGGTGTATTTGGAGTGGTGCCGTATGCTGGTGATTTTCTCAAGAATAAAATAGGCGTCACCACAGACGAAGTCCAAACGCATCGTTATGGCACGCTCTCGCTTACCCACAAGCTATCTGCAGAGGAATACGCATTCATGCAAACAGAAGTAGATGCCGTATATGGACAATTTATTGAACGCGTCACTGCCGGCCGAAAGCTCAGTAAAAAAGCAGTGCAGCGCGTGGCTCGCGGCAGGGTCTGGACCGGTAGCGCTGCCAAACAAGTTGGTTTAGTAGATGTCTTAGGTGGGCTCAACAGCAGTATCAAAGCCTTGCGCAAACAGGTTGGTGTCAAAGAAGTGGTGTATTATCCACAAAAAGAAGACAACACCTTCAATACCTTTTTAGCGCTACTTGACGAAGAATTAGAGGGAGAAAAAAGCAGTTCAAAAGTGCAGATCACCGAAGAATTTTTAGCTTATTATCAAAAATTTGCACAAATTAAAAAAATGAAAGGCCTTCAAATGCGCCTGCCGTTTATCTACCGTTTCTATTGATTTTACTTGGGTTCCCGTAAGATGTTGACAATTAATTAGATAGGTTTTTGTCATTTTGTTGAATAAATTTTATCAATTGTTAAACAATAATTGTTTATCATTGTTATTCAATGAGTTATTGGCGGTATCCGAAAAGCCACAAAAGAGTAGGAAAAACTAAACCTATCTATTTATGTTATTTTCTTTATCTAATGCACTTAACGTGCAAGCACTTTTTGAAAAAGGAGACGTGTATACTTACACAGCGTTTACCTTCTTCATTGGAACGATGGCCATGATGGCT
>JBEEKN010000065.1:0-10012 GCA_041168605.1 Bacteroidota bacterium
CTAAGCCTTGTGAGGCGATTTGCTTGGTGCGCTTGGCAAAATTGAGTTGCAGGATTTCTTTATCGGCCAGGTAGTCTGCGTATTCTTCTCCTTTGAAGTAATTCTCGGCGTAAAGTTGCTGTAAATAAGCTTGATCTAGTTGGAGATTGGCCCATCCATGCCCACATTTTGGACACTTCAAAAGCGTGTTATCGAAGATGGGTTGAGTTGCCGAAAAATGACAGATCGGGCAGTGCGTATTTTCCATGGCTACGAACATAACTAAAATTGGTGAATTCTTGTCGACGGCACATTTTATTTTATCTTTGAATAGAAAATCGAAACAATGTCTCAAGAAGTATATTTAATAGACGGAATCCGCAGTGCAATTGGCAATTTTGGCGGTAGTTTGGCAACCATGCGCGCCGATGATTTAGCCGCAAAAGTATTGGCAGCTTTGCTCGAGCGCCATCCTCATCTAGACCCTAAGTGCATTGAAGACGTTTTGCTCGGTTGCGCCAATCAGGCTGGCGAAGACAACAGAAATGTGGCCCGAATGGCGTCTTTGTTGGCAGGTTATCCGATAGAAGTACCGGGTGAAACCGTTAATAGACTTTGTGCGTCTGGCTTGGCCGCAGCTGTAAACGCTTCGCGCGCCTTGCGCAACGGCGAAGGCAATGTGTATGTAGCTGGCGGCGTAGAGCACATGACGCGCGGCCCTTGGGTCATTTCCAAAACGTCGAGCGCTTTTGGCCGCGATGCCCAAATGCACGACTCCAGTTTTGGCTGGCGTTTCATCAATCCGCAAATGGAGGCTTTGTATGGCGTAGACAGCATGGGCATGACCGCCGAAAATTTAGCCGATCAATACCAGATCTCAAGAGCCGATCAAGATGCTTTTGCTTGCTGGAGCCAAGAAAAAACAGCAGCAGCGCAGGCGGCAGGCTTTTATACAGCAGAAATAACCCCCATTTCAATTCCTCAAAAAAGAGGAGAAGCCATCGTTTTTGAAAAAGACGAATTTGCCCGCGCAAACACCACCCTAGACACCTTAGCCAACTTGCGTCCAGCTTTCAAAAAAGATGGCAGCGTAACGGCTGGTAACGCTTCAGGGCTCAACGACGGCGCTGCAGCCTTGTTGTTGGCCAATGAAGAAGGTGTGCGTCAGCACGGTTTGCAACCCATGGCCAAAATTATTTCGGCAGCAGTGGCAGGTGTGGAGCCCCGCATCATGGGCATTGGCCCGGTACCGGCAAGCCAAAAGGCACTCGAACGAGCAGATCTTACTTTGGATCAAATTGACCTGATCGAAATCAACGAAGCTTTTGCCGCCCAAGTGTTGGCTTGCACGCGTGCGCTGGGTCTTGCAGACCGCGATGCACGCATCAATCCAAACGGCGGCGCCATCTCTTTGGGGCATCCGCTCGGCATGAGTGGCGCGCGCTTGCTTTTGACTGCCGCAAGACAATTAAAACGCAGCAACAAGCGTTATGCCTTAGTGACCATGTGTATCGGCGTAGGCCAGGGATATGCAGCGGTTATTGAAAATGTAGCAAATTGAAAATGAAACATATGCGTTGGCTAAGTATCCTGCTCATTGCACTGAGCTTTTTCTCTTGTAAGAAAGAAGCAACGCGCTGGCAAACCGATTGGTTGCTGCCCGTCCTCAACGATACCCTCAGCCTGGCGCAGCTCTACAACGATTCCACGCTGAGCATCAGCAATAACCAAATCGACATCAACCTGAGCCGCACCTTACTCGACCTCAGTTTGTCCGATATCGTCAAAATTCCGGATACGGCCATTACACAGCAATACCAATCCAATTTCACAGTCAATAACGTGACGCCCGGCTTTGTGTTTGTGAATAGCGTGAAGGTGCACGAACTCGAACTCGGCGACATCCAACTCAAAAAAGTGCGCGTGCAGTCGGGTCAAATTCAGCTCAAAGTCTATAACCCGCTCAACACGGCTGTTTTATATCAAATCGAATTGCCTGGGGTAAGCCAAAATGGACAGGCGTTCATACAAAACTATACGGTACCACCGGGCACGGTTCAAAATCCAAGTGTGGCAACGGAAAACATCAACTTAAGTGGCTACGACATCGATTTAAGTGGGCTGCAGGGCTTGGAGTACAACCAGCTGCAATCGAAACTCACGCTCAAAACAGACCCCAATGGTCAGGCAGTATCGATCTACAATAACCAGGTATTTAAATTTGAAGCTTCTTTTAAAAACCTCCGTTTTGATTACGCCAAAGGATATTTTGGATCTGCGCTCATTGCCGGCCAAGAACAATTTACCTTGCCTTATTTAGACAAGATTACGAGTGGCAGCATCTCGTTGCCCGACCTCAGCCTCGATTTGCAAATAGAAAACGGTTTTAAAATGGCCTTGCGGGCCCAAATTGAAGCCTTGAGCGCAACCAACACGCAAGGACAAGCCATTTCCTTAACGGCACCAAGTATTGGCCCCAGCATGTATCTGGCCCCGGCAGTGGGTACCTGGAATACCCTTCAACCCAGTACGCTGAACCTGCATTTTGATCAGAATAACAGCAACATCAAAAGTTACCTCGAAAACCTCGGTGCTTTTCAACAGGTCAGCTACCAGCTGCAACCCAATCCTTGGGGAAACACCGCTGCTGGCCACGACGAAGCTTTTGCCCACAGCCATTTGCGCCTCAAAGTTTCGGCACAAATGCCAATGGCCCTGAATGCCGATGGCCTTACGCTGCAAGATACCTTTGCACTCAACCTCAAACAAGACCTCAGCAAAACGCATGTAACAGGCGCTACGCTTGTGCTCAACGCTACCAACGCTTTTCCGTTGGCCTGTGATTTGGTCTTGTATTTCATGAAAGATGGACAAATTTTGCACACCGTCATTGCCGACGCACAATTGGCCTCTGCGGTAATGGGGCAGATAGACCCAGCAGACGGTTTGCTCAAAAAGAAAAGCAAAATTCAGATTGTTTTGCCACCCGCTTTGGTGGCTGACCTCCAAGACCTCAATGAAGTAGCGGTAGCGGCTACTTTTGCCACCACTGATCCAAATACTGGCTTGGCTGTACAACAACACATCCAAGCAAATGCCTTTCTCGCACTGCAGTTGCAACTTCAACTCCAAACCCAAATCAGACCCTAATGCGCAATTTACTGTTTTTGTTGTTGGTCGGGCTGCAGTCTGTTTCTGCGCAGCAAACCTTATTGCTAGACACCTACGGTTCTTACAACAGCACGGGTGTGCGCCGACAGGTATCCGATGCTTTCTTTTATGGTGGAGTCATCGACTCAAGTCAAATCAATCGCTCCTTGACCAATTTGCAGCAGCGCAATACTTTTGGTCTGCAAATGGGCTTGAATGCGCAGTGGCAAACACCTTGGTTGGTTTCCAAAGACAGCAAAAAATGGGGCTCTAGTTATAGATGGGTCTTGGGCGCTGGCATCCATCAGTATGCTGGGCTTCAATTTTCTAAAGATCTTTTTGGTTTGGTTTTCCGTGGTGGTTTGCCCTATGCAGGCGATACCTTAGATTTGAGTAACCTGCGCGCAGAAGCTACTATTTTCTCCAAAATTGGTTTTGGAATCTACAATCCAAGCACACAATCATCGTTTTTAGTGCATTTCGTGTCCGTTCAACAACACCTTGGTGCCACACTACAAAAAGGAACTTGGTTTCAAGACCCCAGCACAGCACAAATTGATCTCGCGCTGAAGGGGCAAGCCAACTTGGCTGGAAGTGCAGCAAATACCTATGGCGTGGCCATCGACATCGACTACCGCTTTGGCGCCAGCGATTCTGCTGATAACCAGCAGCAATTCCAGTTACTCATCCAAAATTTAGGGGTGGCCCGCAGCGCCAAGTCTACAACCTACAGCCTAGACGGCACTTTGGCATATGCGGGTTATTCGCTTGCCGAGTGGCAACAAACAAGTTTGGATGAGCTCACTAGTAGCTTCTTAGATTCTTTAGGATATCAAAAATCGGTAGGGCCAAGCTGGATGCTTTTGCCCGCTCAAATCCGTTTGTCCAAAACTTTAGACTGGGACAGCCCGCAGCGCTTAGAAGCTTACTACGGTGCTCAGTTTATTCTGCGTCAAACCTATACACCGCTCATTTATGCGGGTGCGCAACTCAAAGTCAAAAAAGCCTGGCATACCGGCCTCGGAATGGCCTATGGTGGCTTTGGTGGATTGCGCATGCAGGCTTATTCCGCTTTTCGATTCAAGCGCAGCGAATTGCTATTGCGCTCAGACAACATTGCCTTGCAAAATGGCGCCTCACTTTATCTTCAGTTCCGATGCGATTTCTAACTGTTTTGTTCTTTTTGTGCGCAGTACAATTACTCAGTGCGCAAACGCGTTTTTATAAGTTGTATTCCGGAACCGGATTCGACAAAGGAGAAGATGTTTTAGCCTTGCCTGATTCTTCCTATCTGGTTGCCGGTAGCAGTGGCAGCTGGGAAGAAAACGCACAAGGATTTCTCATGAAAATCGATTCTGTAGGGGCTTATGTGTGGAGCCATGCTTATGGAGCCCAAGAAAGCGAAGAAATCAAGCGTGTTTTTCACCGTCCTGGAATGGGTTACTATCTTGCAGGTATGTCGAATTCCTGGATTAATGGCAACTACGACCCCATGCTCATCTTCACTGATCTTGCGGGCAACCAACAATGGATCAAAACCTATCAAAATCCCGCCTGGGATCGCATCCACGATGGCGTCATGACCGCAGATACCGGCTTTGTGCTCGTTGGTGAAAGACAAGCCACATTAGGCGTTGAAGCCGACGTATTTGTCATGCGCTTGGACAAAAACGGCGATACACTTTGGACAAAAACCCTCGGGTCAGCAGGGACAGACCGTGCCAATAGCGTCGTTCGTGTTTCGGATAGTTTATATGTTGTAGGAGGGGAGTGGTTTGTTGCAGACTCAAGTGCCACAAAAGGTTTCGTCATGCAAATCAACGATCAAGGTGTTGTGCAATGGTTCGATACTTTGGGGCACCTGAGTGGTGATTTTGTTGTGTTAGATCTGACACCAAGTTTATATGGCGTTCAGTTTGCAGGTTACAAGTCAGGTCCTGCGGATTACGACAAATTCAGTGGCTCCATAGGACTTGATGGCGTCATTCTGACACAAGTTGTGGACAATTTGGTTTCAGACGATATCATTCAACAGTTTGCCTATCTACCTCAGCAGGACCTCACCATTCTAGGGGTTCAAGTCCTGAATGACAACACTTACCAAGAGCCCTACGATCTTTATTTTGCTTATGCCGATGCTTACTATGGATACTGGATCACAGGTTTTCCATCAACTACCATTCTCAACCAAGGCTACGACTACATCGGAAACATCCGTCCAACTTTAGATGGTGGTTTTATTGCGACCGGCATGAATTCCGTTATAGTTGACGGTCAAAATCAGCTCAACGGTGGAAGTAACGTATTTATATTGAAAGTGAATGGCAATGGTTCGGCTTATGTTCAAACCGACACCGTTTTTACCACCAATCAGCTAGTAGGTCTTAGCCCGCTGTTTGAAGGCAGTAATGTACTGATGTTTCCGAATCCAGTAGTATCCGTATTGCATTTTGATTGGTCGGGTGCTGTGCCTAAATTGATTGAAATTCAAGATGCCATGGGGCATTTACTGCATCGAGAAACCATCACGCCTTCCCAAACTATTGATTTGGGTATTTGGCCTCAAGGCGTTTATTTCGTTCGCATAGATGGCAAGACCTATCCAGTGGTGAAGCACTAAGCTTTTCTTCTCGCTTTTTCCTTAATGATCAAGTTAAGTTCTCGGCTGGTTTGCCCTGCTACAGATGTGTTTTCGTCTGCACGGCGCAGTAAATACGGTAAAACCTCCTGAACAGGGCCAAAAGGCACATATTTAGCAACTTGGTAGCCCGCATCCGAAAGATTGTAAGAGATGTGGTCAGACATCCCTAAAAGCTGTGCAAAGTAAAATTTTGGGTCTTTTGGGTCTACTTGTTCGCGATGAAGCAAAGTTGCGAGGTACATCGAGCTATTTTCATTATGCGTACCAGCGCAAATCGAGAAAACATCTTTGTTCGCCACTAAGAAGTCAAGCGCTGCATCGTAATCTTTGTCTGTACTTGCTTTGTCGGGTTGAATAGGCGAGGGGTAGCCCATAGAAAGTGCTCTTGCACGCTCTTTTTCCATGTAGGCGCCACGCACCAATTTCACGCCGTATTTGACGCCTGCTTGAAGTGCTCTTTGGTACTCGGAATGCAGAAACGCGAGGCGGTCGTGGCGGTACATCTGAACAGTGTTGTATACAATGCAGTCTGTCTGATTGTATTTGCAGATCATGTCGAAGGTCCATTGGTCGATTGCCGTTTGGATCCAGGTTTCTTCGGCATCGATGAACAAACGCGTTTGGTGCTTTGCTGCAGCTGCACAAATGCGGTCAATGCGCTCAAAGATGCCTTGGATCTGCTCGTTTTCTTGTGCGGTAAGGGGGCGAACTGCGAGGCCTTTTCTGGTAGCTCGGATTTGTTCGGATACCAATTCGAGCAAGTGGTGTTGGGCAATCCCTGTGATTTTGAATACTGCAAAAGGGATGCGCTTGTCGGTAGCCGATTTTTCGATGGTTTGAATGATGATTTGCGTGGTTTGCTCGAAATCTTCTTCTTTGGTTTTGCCTTCTACAGAATAATCGAGAATGGTGCCGATGCCAAAAGCATGCAAGCTTGCAATAGCTGGGTCGCACTCATTGATCGTTTCTCCGCCGCAAAACTGCTTGAAGATCGTTTTTTTGATCAGGCCTTTGATGGGCAAGTGCAATTGCAGCGCGAGCGGCGTCAGGATCTTGCCTAGTTTGACGATGCTGGGTGCGCCAATGATCTTGAAAAGCAAGTAGGCGCGTTGGAGGTCCTGCTTGTTTTTGGAGCGAAAGGCAATTTCGGTGTTGTCGAAAGAAATCATGCACCAAAATTAAGGTCTTTTCGTAAATTTGAACCATGCATATGGCTTCTTTTTCTGAACAGCTCAGTCCGCTCGAATGGGGGCCCCTTTCAAACGCACGTTTTATCGACTTACTTGCGCAGTTTTCAAATTCAAAAATTGCTATTCTCGTCGACGAAAATACCCACGACCACTGCTTGGAGTACCTGATTACCGGCTTTGAAGCCTTGGCCACTGCGGAGGTGATCATGCTGCCGGCAGGCGAAGAAAATAAAGTGCTCGAAGTTTGTTTTCAAGTCTGGGAAACGCTTACAGAAGCTGGTTTTGGCCGCCACGACCTACTGCTCAATTTGGGAGGTGGTGTCGTCACCGATTTAGGTGGTTTTGTGGCGTCGGTTTACAAACGTGGTTTTGCATTTGTGCATATCCCCACTAGTTTGCTCGGTATGGTAGACGCTGCAGTAGGCGGCAAAACAGGAATTGACTTAGCGGGTTATAAAAATCAGTTGGGTACTTTTCAAGAACCCCTTGCTACTTTTGTAGATACAGGCTTCTTACAGACACTTCCCGACACCGAATGGCGCAACGGCTTTGCCGAACTGCTAAAACATGCGCTGATCGCCGATAAAACCTTGTGTGAAGCGCTCACACAGATCAAAAATATTCCGCTCGAACTCACTGCTGACCAAATTCGAAGAGGTGTGGATATCAAGCGCGAAATTGTGGCCCAAGACCCTACTGAACAAGGATTGCGAAAAATCTTAAATTTTGGACACACCATCGGCCATGCCCTAGAGTCCTATTATCTCAACACCGACATTCCGCTCGCTCACGGTCATGCGGTTGCAATCGGCATGCTGCTAGAAGCACAGCTTTCCGTCTATCAAGCAAACTTGAGCCAAACGGAATTTGCAGCCATTGAAAAATGCATCAAACAAACCTATCCAATTCAAATTCCAAATGATGCCGAAGCCCTTTGGACGCTCATGCAACAAGATAAAAAGAATGCAAACGGGGAGGTGCGCATTTGTTTATTGCCCCAAATAGGTTCTTGTCTTTTTGACCAAAAGTTGACATTTACGGATTTTCAGCACGCACTCCAAGATTTTATCGCATAAAAAAAGGCCCCCGAAGAGGCCCTTTCCTTACAAGCTAGTTGGAAGCACCAACTTGCAATGTCTTACTTGACGATGGTCATTTCGTCAACAATGTGTTTTGCACCAGCATATTTATCGATGATAAACAAGACGTAGCGGATATCGACGTTGATTGTTTTTTGCAATTTTTGATCGAAGATCACATCGCCAGCCATGGCTTCAATGTTGCCATCGAAGGCCAAACCGATCAATTCTCCTTTTCCGTTCAAGACAGGTGAACCTGAGTTACCACCAGTGATGTCGTTGTTGGTCAGGAAGTTGACAGGCATGTAGCCCGCTTTGTCTGCGTAAGGGCCAAAATCTTTTTTGGCATTGAGTTCGATGAGTCGTTGTGGCAAATCAAATTCTTCGTCGTTGGGCTTGTATTTGTTGATGGTCCCTTGCAGTGTTGTGTAGTTGTTGATTTTGGCGTCGTTGCGTTTGTCTGCAGGAAGCGCACTTACTTTACCATAAGTGAGGCGAAGCGTACTGTTGGCATCTGGATAGAGGATGGTGCTGAGACCTGATTCTCTCAAACCAGCAACGAGTAGGCGGTAGGCGCGGTTGTAGTCGTCGGTAAGTTTGATGAGTTCGTCGGAACGCTTCATGAGTTGTGCAAACATGTCTGCTGACAATTTGTACAAGGGGTCGTTGCTCAATTGGCCTTCGCTCGGCGCTTCTAAGAATGCAAGCATGCCGTTTTTAGAGGCGAGAATAGACATCGCAAACATGGCGCGCACTTCGTTTTTAGTAGAACCATCTGCGTACATGCTCGCAACTCCATTGGCGAGTTCGTAATTGGCTTTGGCAGCGTAGAGGTCTAGGCCGTTGATCAGGACATCCATTTCGGCTGGCCCGTAAGTCGTTTCAAAAAATTCATTGATGGCAGCCGTGAGGTCTGCTTTCATGCTGTTTCTTTTGGTGGCATCTGCCTTGGCGTAAGCCATGAGTTGCGCACCCAAGCCACGTGTAATGCCTGCGTATTCAGAGTTGCGAACGAGAATAGAGAGGTAGTTGTCGTGTCTTGATTTGTCGTTGGTGGCGCTGTAGAAATTATTGAGCGTGCTCACTACTGTGCCGTATTTGGCTTTGTTTTCAGGTTTGTTGGCCCAAGCATCGAATTTAGCTTCGTTTTTGGCTTTGGCAGCAGCCGTTTGGAATTGCGTGAGTGCATCGATCATGCCCTGACGGTTTTTCCAGTAGTTGGCCGTGCGCGCATATTTAGAAGCGTAGTTGAGGCGCACATTAGCGTCTTTGTCCATGTAGGTTTTCATGGCGTCCATGGCTGTTTTGGAAGCCTCCACCCAAGCTGGGTAAGCGTATTTAACGTTTTGGTCAATACCACCTGCAGGCAACCAACGGTTGGTACGACCTGGATAACCCATGATCATGGCGAAATCTCCTTCTTTGACACCGTTTAGGTTGATTGGAAGGTGGTGTTTAGGATGTAAAGGAACATTTGTGGTGCTGAAATCGGCAGGATTGCCACTCGCGTCGGCGTAAACGCGGAACATAGAGAAGTCTCCGGTGTGGCGTGGCCATTCCCAGTTGTCGGTGTCTCCACCAAATTTACCAATGCTGTTTGGCGGCGTACCTACCAAACGAACGTCTTTGTAGTCTTGGTAAACAAAGAAATAAAATTCATTGCCTTGGAAGAAAGAACGCACAGAAACAACATATTTGCCGCCTTCGCTGTTTTCTTTTTCGATAAGGGCGATTTCCTCTCTGATGATTTTATCGCGCTCTGCTTCGGTCATGTTGTCCGAAACTTTGGACATAATGCGCTTGGTGCAGTCGTCCATGCGCACAAAAAAGCGCACGTATAAAGATTTTGGCTTGAGTTCTTGGCTGCGGTCTGCGGCCCAGAAACCGTCGGTAAGGTAGTCGTGCTCAGGGGTAGAGAGTTCGGCAATGGCGTCGTAACCACAGTGGTGGTTGGTCAAAAGCAAACCGTCTTT
>JBEEKN010000066.1:0-9959 GCA_041168605.1 Bacteroidota bacterium
TTACACCATGGGCCAATAAAAGTGCATCTTTCAATGCGAGTGCAAAGTTAAGAAGTTTTTTCTTCTCGGCAAATAGCTCGAGAAAAATTTTTTAGTCCGATTATTCTTAAATTCGCATCTACATTATTTACTATTAAATTGTGCGCATGACTTACTCAAAATGGAACGCATACCTTGGTTGGCTTATTTTTGCAATTGCCTCGGCTGTTTACCTCATGACCATCGAATCTACTGCAAGTCTCTGGGATTGTGGTGAATACATTACTGCTGCTTATAAATTAGAGGTTGGTCACCCACCGGGCGCGCCACTATTTATGGTACTCGGACGCTTGTTCTCCTTTTTTGCGGCACCCGAAAATGTAGCCGTTTACATCAATGCACTTTCTGCTATTTCTAGCTCTTTGACCATCTTATTTATGTTTTGGTCACTGACACTTTTGATTAAAAAAATCGTTTTAAAGCAAGGTGACGACCTTTCAGGTGGCACACAAATCGCCATTTTCAGTGCGGCTGCCATCGGATCTTTGGCTTACACCTTCTCAGATTCATTCTGGTTTTCAGCCGTTGAGGGCGAGGTTTACGCCATGGCATCTCTGTTTACAGCTGTTATTTTTTGGGCCATTCTCAAATGGGACGAAGAAATGGAATTCATTCAGCACGGTTCTAAACTTTCAGATTTGCGTCCGAATCGTTGGTTATTATTGATTTTCTTTATGTTGGGCCTCGCTATTGGCGTCCACTTACTCGGTATCTTGGTTGTTCCCGCTATTGGTTACATGATTTACTTCCGCACACAAGAGCAAGTCAGTATCAAAGGCCTTGTATTAACAGGCGTTATTTCAGTAGTTGCACTCGGCTTTATTCAAGAAGCAGTTATTCCGGGCAGTATTGCTATGGCTTCTAATTTTGAAGTTTCCTTCGTCAATAGCCTCGGCTTGCCATTTTACAGCGGTACCATTTTCTTTTTTATACTACTCATCAGCGCTTGCCTTTATGTTGTTCGCTACGCACACCGTGCTGGCAAAACCATTCTGTACAACGCCATGATGGGTTTGGTGATGTTGCTCATTGGCTATGGTTCTTTTGCCGTGATCGTCATCCGCTCAAACGCCAACACACCACTCGACGAAAACGACCCAGAAAACTTGGTAACACTCCACTCCTACCTCAAGCGCGAACAATACGGTTCTGCGCCTATTCTTTTTGGCCCACACTGGAATTCCTTCCGCAATGGCGAAGAAATGACCGAAGATGGTCCTAAAATCTTAGATCGTTCTGCTTGGAAAGACCTTTCTGCCTATTTCTTGCGCCGCTTTGTCGTGATCGAAAACGACGTAGAAGTCAAAGCTTTTGCCAGTGAAAGAGAAGCAGAGGCTTGGGTAAAAGCCAACAAAGGTGCCTACAGCATTGAAGAAAAGTATTACGAAAGTAATGCGAGCATTCGCCAGGGTGCAGTCGCCACTTATTCCCAAACCACCTTCTTCCCGCGTATGTACAACGGTGAAGGATCAGGTGCAGCTTTGCACAGACAACTTTATGCCAAATGGTCTGGCTACAACGAAAACGACGGCACGAGCACAGAAATTGGTCGCGACGGCAAACGCCTTCCTACATTTGGCGAAAACCTCACCTACTTCTTCCGCTACCAAGTCAACTTTATGTACATGCGCTATTTTATGTGGAACTTCGCTGGTCGCCAAAACGACTTGCAAGGCCACGGCGACAACATGCACGGCAACTGGCTTTCTGGCATTTCTTTCATAGATGAAGCACGCTTGGGCAGTCAAGAACACGCGCCATATTACACACAAGAAAACCCAGGGCGCAACACCTACTTTATGTTGCCACTCATATTAGCACTTCTTGGCCTCATTTTCCATTACCGCAAAATGCCAAAAGATGCTTTTATCTTGACCTTAGCCTTCTTGTTTACAGGACTCGCTATTGTCGTTTACCTCAACCAAAAACCTTACGAGCCGCGCGAGCGCGACTACGCTTACGCAGGTTCCTTCTACTTCTTTGCCATGTGGATTGGCATTGGCGTTTATGCCATTTTTGATTTGCTCAAAAAATACCTCAAAGAAAGTAAAGTGCGCGCAGGTATTGCCACAGCACTTGGTTTAATTGTTCCGGTCATGATGGGGTCTCAAAACTGGGACGACCACGACCGCAGCGGCAAAACCAGCGCCCGCGACCTCGCCCACAACTACCTTGAGTCTTGCGGCAAAAACGGTATCCTCTTCACCAACGGCGACAACGATACCTTCCCGCTTTGGTATTTGCAAGAAGTTGAGGGCAAACGCACAGATGTACGCGTTTGTAACCTGTCTCTGATGGGCACCGACTGGTATACCAACCAAATGAAACTCAAAACCTATGAGTCTGACCCGCTTCCGATCAAGTTTAGAGAAGATCAAATCCTGATGTATGCGGGCAACACCGATCAGGTCTACTTCATGCCTTTGCTGCAGTTGTTCTCTCAGAATCTTTCGGATACCATTATCAAGAAAGTACTCGATCTGCGCTTAAAGCACAACCCATCGGAAGCCAAAATGGCTGCCGGTTACTTTGACCAACGTGCACAAGTCCTTTTTGCTGATGTTGTAGCCAAATCGCCAGAAGCAGAGCTCCTCAAGACGCAAATTGCCTCCACAGACTCTACCAACATGATCACCGCCACGATCGAAAAATACCAGAAGGTATTCCAACTATTTGAAGCGGCAAGAAACGGCCAAGTCGAATTCAAAAACAACACTGGCCAAGACCTCCAAGAGCTCCTCGAACAATACGAGCGCATTTGGTCTGCAGTAGATTTTGCTGACGCCATGGCTTTTGTCCGCGACGACGCCAACATGATCACCGACGAGCAAAATAAGTTCAGCTTCTTCCCTTCGTCTAAATTTGCCTTGAAGGTCAATCGCCAAAACGCAATTGCATCAGGTGTCTTGAGTTCGAAAACGAAAGCAGCTAATGTGGCCGATGAAATCGTCTTTGAATTTGATCCAGAGCGAACACAAGCCCTCCCGCGCGACGAAGTCATGATGATGGACGTAGTTGCCAACAACGATTGGAAACGAGGCATCTACTTCTCTAGCAACCGCGGCTCTTCTTTCTCAATCGCCCTTTTGAGTGCTGGTTATATCAAGCAAGTCGGAATGGCTTATGCCTTAACGCCTGCCAAAAAAGAACCTGCGCTCATGGACGTTGATCAAATGGAGAAAAACATGCTCGAGACCTACATTTTTGGCGATATGGCCAATCCAAATGTACTCACCGACTATTACGCACGCCGCCACACCATTCAGTACCGCGCCAACTTCCTTCTACTCGCCGAGCAACTATTTGTGCTCGGGCGTGAAAATGAAGCCATTAAAGTACTCGACCGCGCGATGCAAATCATGCCCGAAGAAACCGTCATGGACTACGGAGACATCAATCCGGTTGACCCATTCAACTCTTTGAACTACAATAAAGCACACAACCAATTCATGTTCCAGGGTCAAGATATCCGACCACTCAACGCTGGTATTCTACATGAATTCGTACAACTTTACTACGAACTTGGTCAGACCAAAAAAGCAGAAGCATTAGGCCAAAAACTCCTCGATAACTACAAAACAGTCATTGCTTACTTTGAACACAGCGACGTCGAATTCGCTGGCAACGAAGAAAACGCCGAAGACCTCATTGCAGTAGCCGATGCACTGCTCAAAATGCGCACAACTGCCAAAGAACAATTGGCGGGCATGAAAGCAACGGCGTTCTCCAGAGAACTCGAACGCACCGTACAAGTTCTTTACAAAAAAGTATTGCCACGCATCTACAGCGGCCTTGACGCCTTGGCCTCTGAAAATGGCGAAGCCGGAGATGGCTTGTACTCGAACCGTTTAGGAAACCTACAGTTGTACATGGGTGCCCTAGCCGAACACCACGGCCTTGTCAAAGGACCTGTTGTCAACCGCTCAGTTGCTCCTCCAGCGCCTGCAAACGTCGATGTAAACTCCCTCACCGTTCCAAGTCAGGGCGCCGACACCAATCGCATGATGCAATAATTACAAAAAAGCGCTCGTCATACAAATCAATCAACAACTCATGAATATCGACCTACCAGCATTTGAATTACCTTTCTTTGCCGTACTGCTGCTTTTATTGGTCTTAGCGCGATTTTTTGGTGAGCTTTTTGAACGCATGCATCAGCCTGCCATGATAGGTGAAATCATCGCGGGAATCATCTTAGGCCCATCTGTATTAAATTTCATTCACCGCACCGAAGAACTAAAAGTAATATCTGACTTAGGTGTTTTTTTATTAGTCATTCTTGCAGGGCTCGAGATCAATTTTGACGACATCCTCAAGTCTATTCGGGGTCGCAATATTTTTGTGTCTATTTTAGCTTTCCTGATTCCGATTGGCAGTGGTTTTCTAGTGGGTCAAGCCTTTCATCAACCCGTCATGACTACCGTTTTTATTGGCCTCTGCGTAGCGATTACCGCTTTGCCCGTTAGTATTCGTATTTTGATGGACTTAGGAAAACTCCATACCAATATTGGTCAAAAAATCATTTCCGTTGCCATTTTTGACGACGTTTTGGCCTTGACCATTCTGGGGATTTTACTAGACTTCAAACACCTTGACTCCTCTTATTCTGAGATCACCAAAATGACCATCTGGACTATTCTCAAGCTACTCTTATTTGTAGGTGTGATCATCGGCTCATACAAACTGATCCAACATTTTGCCAAAAGAGAAAATTTCCTAGAAACACAACTCGATAAACTAATTGGTGTTCTCAGAGGAAAAGAGTCCTTATTTGCCTTGCTTTTTGTGTTTATACTCATTTTTGCCACCCTAACAGAAAGCATTGGCCTGCACTTCATCATCGGTTCGTTCTTTGCCTCCATGTTGCTCTCAAAGAAATTGATTGGCGAAAAAAATCTTGCTACATTTCACAAAACCACCAATAGTATGGCCATGGGCTTTTTGGCGCCAATTTTCTTTGCCGGAATTGGCCTGGAGTTCAAACTCGGATCGATCAATAACATCTTATTGTTACTGGCTATTCTTGCGGTTTCCTTCCTATCTAAAATCATTGGTGGTTATATCGGTGGCAGAATTTCCTTACTTAGTCACAGACAGTCATTGACACTTGCCTATGGAATGAACGCGCGCGGCATCATGGAGTTGGTTATTGCTAATATCGCTTTTCGCGAAGGGTTCATCAATGTTGAAGTGTTCTCGATGTTAGTCATCATGGGACTTGTAACCACTCTATCTACGCCATTCCTCTTGAAATATTCTTTCAAGCGTCTAGAAAAAATGGAAGCCAATTGAAAAAAAGCAAAGCGGCTTATTGGCTCTATTTTCTTGGCGCGTATGTCATCATTCAATTTATTTGGTGGGGCTATCACCTCATACAGCTGAGTTCGTATATTCCGCAACAAGATGCGCAGCTTTCCAAGCGGGTCGGGATGGTATTTGGCGAAGGCGCGGTATTTTTGATCATCCTCGCTTTTGGTATTTACCGCATTCGGAAGTCTATCTCCAAAGACATCGCCTTTCAGCAGCAGCAGCAAAACTTTCTCTTGACTGTCACCCACGAACTCAAAACACCAATTGCCGCGCTCAAATTGTACATTCAAACCCTGCAAAAGCACAATTTGCCCGAGGACAAAAAAGAAAAAATGCTCAATGGCGCGCTACAAGAAAACGAACGCCTGAGCCAGCTCATCGAAAATATCCTGAATGCTTCTCGTGCCGAAAACAAACTATTTGCCATTCAAAAACAAGATACCGACCTAGTTGGGCTCATTCAAACCATCAAAGAACGATACCAATCGAGATATCACACGGACCTCATTGCTTTTCAAGGGCCAAAAGAATTATCCTGTGCTATTGACCAGCAAATGCTCGAAACCATACTCGTCAATTTAATTGAAAACGCCATTAAATACGGCGGAACGCAGCAAGAAATCACAATAGAAATGCAAAAACTCGATCGGTTTGTGGCCATCAAAATAGCCGATCAGGGTCCGGGAATTGACCCAACAGAGCGCTTGCAGATATTTGATAAATTTTATCGCATTGGTTCAGAAGAAACCAGAAAACAAGCTGGCAGCGGCCTGGGACTGTATATTGTGGCCGAATACGTCCGACTGCACAACGGCCAGGTCAGATGCATTGAAAATATCCCGACGGGCAGTATTTTTGAGCTAATTTTACCATTATGAACAAAAAAGTAGGCCTGATTATCCTCGATGGCTGGGGACTCGGCGATCAAAGCAAAGCTGACGCAATTTACAACGCGCAAACGCCGTTTTTCGATTCTTTGATGTCGTCGTATCCAAATGCCACCTTGCAAACGTCTGGCGAAGCCGTAGGCCTTCCAGAAGGTCAAATGGGCAATTCTGAAGTCGGGCATCTCAATATCGGAGCTGGGCGCGTCGTCTACCAAGAACTTACCCGAATCAATAAAAGCATTCGCGACGGCGAGTTTCAGCACAATCCTGTGCTTGTTGCCGCGTTTCAAAAAGCCAAAGAAGAAGGAAGGAAATTGCACTTCATGGGCTTGGTTTCAGATGGTGGCGTGCACAGTTCACAAGCCCATCTGCACGCTTTATGTGAAATGGCTCGTGCACAAGGCATCAGTTCTTATTATGTGCATGCTATTACCGATGGCCGCGACTGCGATCCGAAGAGTGGTTTGGGTTTTATCCGCGAACTCGAGGCGGTACTTGCCCAAAACAACGGTAAAATGGCGAGCGTTATTGGTCGCTATTACGCCATGGACCGAGACAAGCGCTGGGAGCGGGTGGCCAAAGCCTACCACCTCATGGTGAATGGCACCGGAGCAAAAACCGACAGCGCTAGTGCGGCACTGGAGGCTTCTTATGCCAAAGAGATCACCGATGAATTTCTTTTACCTCATGTCATTGACGCCGAAGGCTGCATAGCAGATGGTGATGTCGTGATTAGTTTTAATTTCAGAACAGACCGTCCGCGCGAAATCACGACTGTACTGACCCAAGAAGCATTCGCGGACTACAACATGACCCCGCTCGACTTGTATTATTGTACCATGACCAACTACGACGAGCAGTTCAAGGGGCTACATATTGTTTTTGAGAAAGAAAACCTTCAGCTCACATTGGGAGAGGTTGTGGCCAATGCAGGATGTTCACAGGTGCGCATCGCCGAAACGGAAAAGTATCCGCACGTGACCTTCTTTTTCAATGGTGGACGCGAAGCAGCATTTGAACATGAAGAGCGTTTGCTCATCTCCTCCCCCAAAGTAGCTACCTACGACCTCCAACCTCAGATGAGCGCGCCCGAAGTGGCCACAGCGCTCATTACGCATATGAAAGATCAACAACCCGACTTCATCTGCCTGAATTTCGCAAATCCCGATATGGTAGGCCATACAGGTGTGTACGCGGCCATATTAGAAGCCGTAGAAACCGTAGATGCGCAGTTGCAAAAAGTAGTTGAAGCAGGGCTTGCTCTTGGCTATGAATTCCTAGTGATCGCCGACCACGGCAACGCCGATTACGCAGTAAATGCAGATGGCAGCCCCAATACAGCACATAGCCTCAACCCCGTACCGGTTATTTTGGTCAATGCAGCAAAAACACTTGTATTAAGAGATGGGATCCTTGCCGATGTAGCGCCAACTATTTTAGCGCGCATGGGCTTGAAACAACCCAAAGAAATGACAGGTCAAACTCTTATTTGCTGAGCCTAGAAGCGAATTACGTTAAAATAATTCCTTTTGCTTTGAGAGACGGAATCAATTTGAATTCCTTTGGATCAATCGTACCCGCTTCAAATACAAAGCGCTTGTCATACATCGTTTCGTGTACCCAGAAACTGAGCCAAAACTCATTATTGATCCCAAATAAATCGGGCATAATTGGCTCTATGCGGGCAGCTTCACCTGGCATCATGACCTCTATGCCCTTTCTGAGCGTTGACGTTTTGATGCTTTCGCCTGTTTCCGGATGCGTTCCATAGCCTGTTGAGGCCACGATGATCCCTTCCATGATGTCATCTCTGTTGTTGATCAAGAAGACGATATATTCAGGTTCGGCATTTTCGATTGGTAATTCAACCAATGCCAAGGCTACGTTTTCTACTTTTGGTCCGAGTAAGTCTTCTCTCATGACGTTGCAATTTGAAAATTAAATATGGAGGCCATTTTTGCGGACAGCACTGCCCTGACCTCATTGATGTCTATCTGACGGCCGAGTTCTTTGGTCATGGACGTCACGGCTTTGTCTTGGATGCCACACGGCACAATATTTCCAAAATAACTGAGGTCTGGATCTACATTGAGGGCAATGCCATGCATCGTGACCCAACGCGAACACTTGACGCCCATCGCACAAATTTTACGTGCATTTGGGCCCTCAGGATCGAGCCAAACACCCGTTAAACCATCGAACCGTGTCGCAATTATTCCGAAATGAGCCAACGTTTGAATGACCGCCTCTTCCAAAAAACGCAAGTATTGATGGATGTCCGTAAAAAATTGCTCTAAATCCAGGATTGGATACATCACCAACTGACCTGGGCCATGATAAGTTATGTCTCCTCCCCGATTGATTTTGAAAAACTGCGCCTGAATTTGGTCCAGATGCGCTTGATCGAGCAAAAGGTTTTCGGCCGCACCACTTTTGCCAAGTGTATAAACATGTGGATGCTCGCAAAACAACAAATGATGCGCTGCCAGTATCGCCCTATTGTGCTTGCGGTTTTCAATTTTGAGGTCCACCGCTACCTTGAGTAAGGCTTCTTGGAGGTCCCAGGCTTCTTGATACGCAATGAGCCCAAGATGTCGGACTTGAACAATTGGTTTACTCATGATAACTTAGCCAATTCTCCTTTCAGGTAGTCTACTATTTCCATGTCCATGATATCTGCGCCGTTTAACGCGCAAAGATAATAAGATGCCCAATCGACAAGATGAATATAATAAAGTGAGCGCTCAATAAAAGTTGCGCCTTTAGTTTCTAGAACGAATATTTCACCCGCTTTTTGCTCGATGGCTGCCATAGTGATCTCCAAACGCTTTTGGTTGTTTGGATGGAGGTCGCCAGAACTAAAGAAAACAGGTGCAAATCGCGCATCGCCCCCACCCCAACTCACCAATTCATTGTGATTCATTTCGGGTAAGGTGTGGTGCCAACCAAGGTATTTTGCGTTTTCGTTGAACTGCTGACGCGCACGCACGAGCACACCTTCGTATTTTGTCTCGGCGTAATACACCCCAACTTTTCCGTAGAGGAACGCTGCTAATTCCTGCGCGCGCTGCTGTATAACTTGTAAATCAGCGGTGAGTGTCGTGGCCGCATTGGCCATGCTCAGCAAGTGCTCAGCAGTACAAAAGCCCAGTTCTACAAATAAATTCAAAAGATGAACCATTGAAAAAGCAAGCCCAGCACGAGGTGGCATTCCAGAAGGCACAAGGCAAAAATTATAGGAATTCGTTTCGCAAAATGCAGCGAGTTGTCCGCCACTGCAAATACCAACAATATGACAGCCCAAGACTTGTGCCTCTTGAATGGCCATCATGGTTTCTTCGGTATTTCCGGAATAGGAAGTCCCTATGACCAGCGTGTGCTGATTGGCATAGGCTGGCAAGGCATATTCGTTGCTGACTAAAACAGGTAACTTGAGCTCATCAAGTAACCAATTACAGACGATTTGAGCGCCAACACCAGAGCCTCCGAGCCCACAGATGACTATGTTTTGGATGTTGTGGTGGGGCTTCTTAAAGGTTACGGCCTTTGCCAGCGCGCTTGCATCGAAGATATTTTGGGGAAAAGCTTCAATCAGGTTTTTCATCATCTCAGTACATTGACATGGCCCGCTATGGTTCGGGTCACCATTTTGTTATCTGTGTAGGTTATTTTCCAATTATAGAGCCCCAACTGAACATCTTTGCTATCCTTGTAGCGGCCATT
>JBEEKN010000067.1:0-9235 GCA_041168605.1 Bacteroidota bacterium
ATTAATTTGCCGAAAATGCGAATTCCGGTAATGCTTCCATCAGCTTTTTTCTGGCGATGAAAATCCGGCTTTTCACTGTTCCGATTGGAATACCGAGTTTGTCTGCGATCTCTTTGTATTTGAACCCTTCAAAATGCATTTCAAAAGGTTTTTGATACTCCTCTCCTAATAAGTTGATTTGTCTGTTGATGTCTTTTACACCAATTTTCTCGATTGCGCTGTCTTCGTGGCTATGGATGTTTCCGACCAAGAAAACTTCTTTGCTGTGGTCGAAGATGGCACCCGATTTTACTCTTCTGCGGTACTGATTAATGAACAAGTTACGCATAATTGTGAAAACCCAAGCCTTAAAATTGGTTTGAGGGGTGTAATAATTGCGGTATGTAATTGCTTTGAGCATGGTCTCTTGGGTCAAATCCCTTGCGTCTTCTCGGTTTCGGGTAAAAGACAAGGCAAAAGACTGCAGGTTGTTTTCTAGACCAATTAAAGCTTCATTGAATTCGATTGTCGACATGGCGTTTAGTTTTGTTTAACAATTACGAGTTAAAGTTAAACATAAATTGTTTAACTAAACAACAAAAAGTTTAAACAAAACAATAAATTTTTTCTATTCCTTCTATAGAAAATATCTATTTTACGTTGTCCATCATCACTTTCACCATCGCTTTCGTGTCAAATTGTGCCTTCCAGCCCCAATCTTTTGAAGCATGGCTGTCGTCGATCGTATTGGGCCAGCTGTCTGCAATGGACTGACGGAAATCTGGCGCGTAGTTGATTTTGAACTCGGGTTGGAGGGCTTGAATTTCTTCAGCGAGTTCGGCAGGGGTAAAGCTACAGCCTGCCAAGTTGTAGGCCGAGCGGATTTTGATTTGATCGGCAGGCGCTTCCATGAGTTCGATGGTGCCGCGGATGGCGTCGTCCATGAACATCATGGGGAGTTTGGTCTCGGCGCTCAAAAAGCATGTGAACTGGCCTTCTGCTTTGGCTTTGTAAAAAATATCGACAGCGTAGTCGGTGGTACCGCCACCTGGTAAGCTTTTGTATGAGATGAGACCAGGGTAGCGGATGCTGCGCACGTCTACACCAAATTTGTTGTGGTAGTATTCACACCAGCGCTCGCCCGCTTGTTTGGAGATGCCATAAACGGTAGTGGGTTCCATAACGGTGTGCTGCGGCGTGTTGTCGGCTGGGGTAGTGGGTCCAAAAACAGCAATTGAACTCGGCCAGAATATTTTTTTGAGGTAACCTTCTTTGGCTAAATCGAGGATTGTAAAGAGGCCTTCCATATTGAGTTTCCAAGCGAAGTCTGGATTCTTTTCGGCGGTAGCAGAAAGCAGGGCCGCAAGCAAATAGACCTCTGTGATTTCTTGTTCAATGATAAAAGCGCGCACACTTTCTTTTTGAAGGGCATCGAGTTGGATGTAAGGTCCGTTTTGAAGAATTATTGGGCATTCTTCTCTGAGGTCTGCGGCAACAACTGTTTGATTTCCGTATTTAGCACGGAGCGTTAAAACGAGTTCGGTTCCAATCTGACCACATGAACCGAGTACCAATATTTTTGACATAGTGTTGATTTGATGTATGGACAAAAATACGAAAACTGACCAAAATCATTTCTTGGATTCGCGTATTGGGTTAGTTTTGTCTTTATAAAACTATAAAACATGTCTTTTTATCACAAGCTCGGACAAATTCCGCACAAACGACACACTGTTTTTCGCCAACCAGATGGCTCTATTTACCACGAGCAACTCTTTGGAACCATTGGCTTTGACGGCATGTCGGCTTTGCTGTATCATGTCCAGCCACCAACGGTAGTGAAGTCTATCGGTGCCCAAACCAATATTGCGCCAGAAATTGGCATTCAAAAAAATATGCTGATGCGCAGTTTCAGAGGTTTCGATCTCAAGCCTGCTGCCGACTATGTTGAAAGTAGGGTGCCGGTGTTGGTCAACTCAGACGTTTACCTCGAGCTCGCAGCGCCCTCTGAGAGCATGAAAGACTACTTCTACAAAAATGCCGACGCCGACGAAATCATTTTTATTCATAAAGGTTCTGGCAAGTTGCGCACCCAAATGGGCAACATCGACTTTGCCTACGGAGACTACCTCGTGATTCCGCGCGGTATGATCTACCAATTGCAATTCAATGACGAAAACAACCGTTTGTTCATCATTCAATCTTTTCATCCAGTTTACACACCAAAGCGCTACCGCAATTGGTTTGGCCAGCTTTTAGAACATTCTCCCTATTGCGAGCGCGACATCCGCCCGCCGCACGAACTCGAAACACACAACGAAGAGGGCGATTTTCTGATCCGCATCAAAAAACAAGATGTACTTTACGACTACACGTATGCGCACCATCCTTTCAATGTAGTCGGCTGGGACGGCTACAATTACCCATATGCCTTCTCGATCCACGACTTTGAACCCATTACAGGCCGCGTGCACCAACCGCCACCGGTGCACCAAACATTCGAGACCGCTGCTTTTGTGGTGTGTTCTTTTGTACCGCGCCTCTACGACTACCATCCAGATTCCATTCCAGCGCCTTACAACCACTCCAACATCGATTCAGATGAGGTCTTGTATTATGTAGACGGTGATTTCATGAGCCGCAACAACATCGAAAAAGGCCAAATCACCTTGCATCCGGCGGGCATCCCACACGGGCCACACCCCGGAGCTTACGAGCGCAGTATCGGCAAAAAAGAAACCGAAGAATTAGCCGTTATGGTCGATACCTTCAAGCCGCTCTCGCTCACCAAGCGCGGTTTAGAGATGGAATTGCCAGACTACATGTTCTCTTGGCAGCACTAACTCGGCATTAATCCCTAATTTTGACTCAAATTCATTCCAATGGCAGAGATTAAAAATTTAAAAGACATCCAAAACACCGATTACAGTCTAGAAAAAATATTTCACGACGCCGAAGATTTCCTTCCGCTTTTAGGTACCGACTACGTCGAACTTTACGTTGGCAACGCCAAACAAAGCGCACATTATTACAAAACAGCTTTCGGTTTTCAGTCCGAGGCATATGCAGGCCTCGAAACCGGCGTCAAAGACCGCGTTTCTTATGTGCTCAAGCAAGATAAAATACGTTTGGTACTCACAACTCCACTCACAGAAGGCGGCGAACTCAATGCGCATATCAACAAACACGGCGATGGCGTCAAAGTTGTTGCACTTTGGGTAGAAGATGCCACCAAAGCCTTTGAAGAAACCACCAAAAGAGGCGCTAAACCTTACATGGAGCCAACGCGTGAAGAAGACGAGAATGGTTGGGTAGTGCGCTCCGGTATCTACACTTACGGCGAAACCGTTCATATTTTTGTCGAACGCCATAGTTACAATGGCATTTTCTTGCCTGGCTACAAAAAATGGGAATCACATTACAACCCTGCACCGGTTGGCCTCAAATTCATCGACCACATGGTCGGCAATGTAGGCTGGAACGAAATGAACGACTGGGTTGAGTTTTACGGAAAAGTCATGGGTTTTGCCCAAATTGTGTCTTTCGACGACAACGACATCTCCACAGACTACACCGCTCTGATGTCTAAAGTGATGTCTAACGGCAATGGCCGCATCAAATTCCCGATCAATGAGCCTGCCGAAGGCAAGAAAAAATCTCAGATCGAAGAATACATCGACTTCTACAATGGCCCTGGTGTGCAGCACATCGCTGTGGCAACCAACGACATCGTAGAAACTGTTTCTGCCATGCGCGACCGCGGGGTTGAGTTTTTATATGTCCCCGAAACGTATTACGAAGATTTATTGGAGCGCGTTGGCGAAATAGACGAAGACATCGAGCTCTTGAAATCGCACGGCATCCTTATTGACCGCGACGACGAAGGTTATTTATTGCAGTTGTTTACCAAACCAGTTGTAGATCGCCCAACTATGTTCTTTGAAATTATCCAAAGAAAAGGTGCGCAATCTTTCGGTAAAGGTAATTTCAAGGCTTTGTTTGAAGCCATCGAGCGCGAGCAAGAAAACCGCGGAACGCTTTAAGATTACAAAAATCGCTACATAAAAAAAGGGGCTCCAACTGGAGCCCCTTTTCGTTGGGTTATATTTGGCTAAAGTGCCTTTAGCAACACTTCAAATTCTTGGTAAATTCCATTTTGCTTATCGTCATTGTAGGCCTTCTGAATGGCCTCTACAATTTCTGAAATTTCGGTTACGCCGTCGGCCTTCAAGCGGTTCATCACTTCTTGAATCACGTCAGGTCTGGGGCCCCACGTAAATACTTCAGCTCCATTTTCATCTAGACAAATCAGTTTCGGAATCGAACGGCCACCATTGGTGAGGTAGGCGTCCATCACGGTTGGGTGTTCGTCGCGCAAAATGTAAAGCGTTTCAATACCGCCCCCAGCTAAGGCTAATTTTTCAATCACCGGCACACACTGCGCAGCATCTCCACACCAAGGTTCTGTGATGGTAATCCATTTCCAATTAGTGGTCTTTTGCTGCAAGAGGGTTGTGATATGAGCCGGGACGTCCACAGTTTTATTGAGGCGTTTCATGCGTTGAAGATTCAGTTTGGTGTAGTGCACATAAGGTGCGCTCTGATTGGGGCCACTTGTGCGGCCCTCTGCCACAAGTTGTTCAGTAAGCTGCATATAGCCGCTATAGTCCATTGCTTGCGCCAATAATTCGTTTGTAAAGAGGTCTTGTGAATGCATAAAAGCTAGGGTATTGATGTATTTGCTTTCAAAATTACACATAGAATTATTGCCATTTTACAATTTCACATTTTAAATATCAAGAAGATTTTGTATATTTGTACCCACCAAAATGGAGGTTGTAGCTCAGTTGGTTAGAGCGTCGGATTGTGATTCCGAAGGTCGCGGGTTCGAGACCCGTCTTCCTCCCCAAAGAAAAAGCCAGTAGTTTTACTGGCTTTTTTGGTTTACAATCTTTCCAATGTCTTTTTGCAAACCTCATGCAATAGCGAGGGCATATGTTGTTCTTTCCAAGGGTGTTGCGCGCCAAAAACATGATCAGCACCTGCTAGTTCTGTCACTGTTACCCCAGCTGCAGCGGCCAATTCATAGGCTTCTGTGAGCGGTACCGAAAGGTCTTGGTCTCCATGAAAAACTTGTAGCTTTTCTGTAAGTATTTGGGCTGCTTTTAGGATATCCATTTTTTCTTGATGGGCTAAGAAATCGGCATACAAGCCATATGCTTGGGGTAGGTTTTGGTTGGTGCGGCCATTTTTTACAAATCTAGTTCCTGTTTTTTCCCAGTCGAGCAGTTCAACCCCCGTCGGAAAGCGCCGAGCGATATCGCAAATACCCGCCCAAGTGCAGACTTTTCCAAGTGCAGACTGAAAGTTCCATTGTTGGCTTGCTAAAACGGCAGTTCCGCCTCCTCTGGAGTGCCCAATCAGGTGAATGCGCTCCCATGTTTGGTGTGTGGCTTCTAAATGAGCAATCAAACTGAGGGTGTCCGCTACTTCAAAGGAGTAGGTGTTTTGTCCAAAGGCTTCCAGATCTGAAAATTCGCTTGGCTGCGCAATAGTGGTGCCGTTGTGGCTGAGGTTGAAGCGGCAGAAGTCGTAGCCAGCTTGGTTATAAAAGTCGCGTACCAAATGCCAAGCGCCCCAGTCCATGAAACCCATGAATCCGTGCACAAATACAATTAATTCTTGGGCAGTGTCTGTTTGTGTTAATTCGTAAAGTGCTGCGCGTTGTTGGGCACCTATATATGTATTTCGCTCCATTGCTTTTTCTTGATCTTTAACATGAACCCTGAACAATATAGATCAGGTTGCTAGTGAGTCGAAGGTAGCCAAAATCATAACAAAAAATATAGCGCGTTCCATTTTTTGCCTCTTTGGTATGCGTTTGAAATTGAAAATTATAACCCCGGATGAGTAGCTCGACCTCCTCGACACGTCGTTTTTTTTCAATCATTAGTAAGTGCGCCAAAATTTGTTGGTTTTGCACTAAAATCCGATTGACTTGTCTTTGCACGGCCAATTTCTGAGCATAGTTGCGGTTGTTGTATTGGTTGCGGCACTGATCGCTGCAAAATTTTTGATCGCTGCGTCCTTTGAGCAGCACCGCACATTCCCGACAGTAGCGTTTAGAAAGGTAAAAATCCATATGAACCAAACGGCGTTTGAAGGGTTATCTGTATGCAGAGCCGTTTCAAGGGGTCGGATTTACTTCCACGATCCAAAAAAATCTTCATTCAACTCCGTAAAATATGCAGTAAAACAGGGCTTTGGCTCAAAACTTTGTAACGCAGCAAAAAAAAGTGCGTTCAAGTCGAACCTTTCTGCATTTTATCAGTACAAAGGAAGGCAATTAGAAAATATGAGGCAGTTAAAAATCGCAAAACAGGTCACCAACAGAGAGACCGCATCGTTAGACAAGTATTTACAAGAAATTGGTCGGGTCGACCTCATTACCGCTGATGAAGAGGTAGAGCTCGCCCGCAAGATCAAAGCTGGAGACCGCGTTGCGCTAGAGCGCCTCACCAAAGCCAACTTGCGCTTTGTTGTTTCCGTAGCCAAGCAGTACCAAAATCAAGGATTGGCCTTGCCAGACCTGATCAACGAAGGTAACTTAGGCCTGATCAAAGCCGCTGAGCGTTTCGACGAAACCCGTGGTTTCAAGTTCATCTCTTACGCCGTTTGGTGGATCCGTCAGTCTATTCTTCAGGCTTTGGCCGAACAAGCGCGCATCGTGCGTTTGCCTTTGAACAAAATTGGCAACATCAACAAAATCAACCGTGCCTATTCTGAACTCGAACAAAAATTTGAGCGTCCGCCATCAGCAGACGAACTTGCTGAGTTCTTGAATGTCACGCCAGAAGAAGTGAAACAAACGCTTTCTCAAAATGGCCGTCACATCTCCATGGACGCACCTTTAATTGAAGGCGACGACTCCACGTCAACCATGTACGACGTCATGCAAGGCGACTCCCTACCTGGCCCAGAGGCAAGCCTCACGCTAGAGTCTTTGCGCTCAGACATCCGTCGCTCCCTCACGAGCCTCACTCCACGCGAAAGCGAAGTGATCAGCATGTTCTACGGCCTCGACGGCAAAGCACCGTTGTCCTTAGAAGAAATCGGCGACAAATTCGAACTCACTCGTGAGCGCGTCCGCCAAATCAAAGAGAAGGCCATCCGCCGCCTCAAACACACCAACAAAAACAAAGTGCTGAAAAGCTACTTAGGATAATAAAAAAAAGGAACCGAGAGGTTCCTTTTTTGTTTTGGGTAATTCGTGTTTTATAAAAGACGAAACCCGGAACAAGTCCGGGTTTCTATAAAGTATTTTTAAGTGCAGCATTAACGCCAATGGCTAACTTGGCACTAGTACAAAAGTAAATTATTTTTTATTGTTGTTCAAAGTTTTTAATAGATTAAATCAACTTTTCCTATTTTTAAGCGTTGAAATGTAATTCATTTTTTCTTTTACTACATCAATTACAGAGGTACTCCTTATCCGTTTTCGCACTAATAAATCGATCTCGTCAATAAAATCTGCGGCTCGATTAGCGGAAATCTTTAAAAGTAGAAAATGAATGATTTTCATCACACTATCTAAAGAATGACGGTCATCGTTATTAAATTGTATGAACGGTAATTTTTCGATTTCAAATGGTGTATGTAAATCAAATATTACAGCTCCATGAGCGCAAGAATTTCTTATAAATAATGTTATACCAAGATAATTTTGAAGCTTTTCAAATTTCTTTAATCCATAATGTGCTGCAATTAATTTCTTTAATTCTGTATCCTTTAATGCCTTGTACAGATTAAATACTGACCCAAAAGATAAAAATTCTATTGTTTTCCATGCGGGTGCAACTTTGTGATTTGGATATTTTGTGTGATGTCGTTTCAAAAATTTATTGTCGACTTTCAATTTATTGTAGATAACCATAAATCCTGAAACGTAGTTACCATGGACTCTGCTTACGTTAACAAACCATTTAGGTTCATTTTTAAATTTTGAAGAGCCTTCATATACAAGTTTCGTTCTGAAGTTGATTTCAATTCTGTTTGTATATCGAACTAAGATTTGACGTAGATCATTATCAAAATAGTATAGTTCTACACACTCCGAAAACTTTGTTCCAGGGCGGAAATTGTGTTGATTATCAATTTCAAATGGGTGCCAGTAAAAGCCCAGCCGATAGTAACCAATATCACCTAAAATTTCTTTGACCTTTTCTGTTGGAAGATCAAGCTCCATTCCTCTTAAAAGAAGAATATCAACTTGTTCATCTAAAGTTGTTGCATTATGCCCCATTTCTTTTAATTTTTTCTATCAAATTGCCTATCGGCGCGATGTCGGCAAGTATGATTTTCTTGCCTCCAATTACAACGCATAATATTTTCCCTTATTTCGGATAATACACTGATTGAGATAAAGAATAGGGAAGTCTGAAAGTACATTCAAGACAAGGAAAAGGATATGATGGATACGAGCAGGTCTATATTCCCATCATAAAAAGGATGTTCTTTCGAACTGAAAATCTATAAGTTCTTGGTTAAGTGCTGAACAATGGAATGTATTTAGTTTGTAAAAAAAAAGGAACCGAGAGGTTCCTTTTTTTATGTCTAAAAATACCGTTGTTAATTATTCTTACCGACCACAAAGAACAAAAGTCCGACGAGCATCAATAAAATTCCCACAAGAATACTCGCAAAAATGAGTATCAGAATGCCGATGATAATGAATACCCAACCAATCCCTGTTAATGCGCCGTTGCCTTCGTCGTCAGCACCGATTGAGGCTTTGTGTTCTAGCGTTGCGCCTTTTGAATATTGGGCTGCTTTCTTCATGTTGTAAGTCGTAGCCTTCTCAGCATGTGTGCTAACTACTTTATTTTGTTTTTGGACTGCAACTTCACCCGTTGTGGATGTTAAATTCAAGTTTTCCTCAGCTTGTAGGCCTTCAACATCTGCATGAGCAGTTGCGTTGGTAATTTGTACCGTAGTCAAATTTTGATCAGCATCCGTATTTGTGCTGATAGCTAAATCAGTCGCTACATTGCCATTTTCGACCACCCCATCAGCAATCGCTGCTTTTTCATTTGACTTTTGAAATTTATCGCCTTTCCACTCAACCGTAAAACCAGGTCGATAAACTCTTTTCTGAATGGTACAAGAACCAAGAAATAGGGTGAAGGCAGCTAAGAAGAGTGTAATGTTTTTCATGTGTTGATTGATTGAAGAGGTTGATAATGTTTTGTTTAAAAAT
>JBEEKN010000068.1:0-9078 GCA_041168605.1 Bacteroidota bacterium
TCTTGGTAAAACCGACATGGACGGCCTTTATTCCCTGAAGTTTCCTGATGCCAAGCCGCATCAATTGCGCATCACACTTTTAGGTTATGATACCTTAACTAAAGTATTGCAACTCAAAAACAACGAGGTCGTGGTCCAGGACTTTACCATGAAAGAACGCGAAAAAATTCAAGAAGTCAAAAGTACAACTGTCACAAGAAAAGCCACCAAAGCCAATGACTACTACATGGAGCGCGTCAAGGTGAATTCTGCGGTTTCCATTGACTACATTTCAAGTGAAACGATGAAAAAAACGGGAGATGCGAATGTCACCAATGCTGTGGCACGTGTTTCTGGCGTTTCTACCAATGGTGGTTTAATTACCGTTAGAGGAATTGGCGACCGTTACATCAGAACCAACTTTAATGGTTCACGCATTCCAACCCTAGACCCACTTACAAATAATATCAAATTAGAAATCTTTCCTACGGCTTTAATCGACAATATCGTTATTTCCAAAACACAAGCACCTGATTTGCCTGGCGATTGGGCTGGTGCCTATATTTCTGTAGAGACCAAAGACTACCCAGACAAACTGATGGTGAACGTGGAGTCTCAGTTTGGCTACAACGTGCAGTCAACTTTCAAAGATTTTATTACTTCAGACCGCAGCGGAACGGATTGGTTGGGTTTCGATAACGGATTCAGAGGTTTCAACGATGGTGCCAACTTTGCCAAACCAAATTTGAGCCCAAGCAATTACCAAACTATGGTGGCGCTAGGTTTGGGTGATTTTTACCAGAATTTAGGTGTAACAGGATGGGCCGACGCCAGTAACGAGAACCAAACTTATATGGCGCTAGGATTTGTTGAGTTAGGCTTGTTAGCTCCTTCACAGGTTAATGACCCTACGGCAGTTCTTGCTGCCCTCTCGACCTTTAACGCGACGCTCAGACCACAATCTTGGGCGCTGATCAATCCGAACGGCACAAGCTATAACAATGGTTTTTCTAATTCTTGGAATACGACAACACGTCGCGCCCCAATTAACTTTACCCAAAACTTTAGTATTGGTAACCAAACCACTTTTTTAAATAAACCACTCGGTTACATATTAGGTTTCAGGTATGGCAATAGCGTTCGTTTTGACCCGAATGGCATTTCACAACGCATAGGAGCAGAGGCTACTGGTTATGGTATTTTATTTACAGACGATGCTTTGTCTAGTAGAGAGATCAATTCTTGGAGCATGCTGTTGAATTTGGCGTATAAAATCAATGACAACAACAAAGTTTCTATATTGTTAATGCCAAATTTCTCTGGAACCAATGATGTGGGCTCGTTCCAGACACAACCGTTAGGTGAGCCTTTAGAGGAAATCAGCTTCAGAAAAAACATTTTTTACGAAAACCGGCAGCAAAAAATTTATCAATATTCATCTCAGCATTATTTACCTAAATCAAAGATTAAAATTGATGTCAATGCTTCCTATACAGACGGTGCAAGCAATGTTCCGGACTTCAAATTAACAGAGTACATTGGTTTTTCGGAATCAAATCAAATTACGGGCTATCAGTTTTCTCCAAATGCAGGAGACGGTATCCGAAGATACTTTAGGTATTTGGATGAAAACTTATTTGACTCTCGTCTTTCTTTTGAGTTGCCGTTGGCATCTGATAGCCTGAAGCTCATTCGTAAATTCAAGTTTGGGGGTTCTTATCAGCATAACGATAGAAATTCTAAAATGGAGGAGTATTTCTTAACTGCAGGAAATGGGCTGCCTTCAACCCTTCAAAATTCAGACCTTAATACGTTTTTAGATACCAATCAACTGGTGATGCAAGACGGTGTACTGGGTTACTACTATGACCCCCGCAACTGGGATTGGAATCACACCATTGGCACCAATGCAATCACCGCAGCATATGGTCTTTTGGATTTTGAATTCAATAAAACCATTCGCTTCAATGGTGGTTTGCGTGCGGAGCATGTAGCGCTGTTTTCTGATGTTTATAAATACCACGCACTTGGCTATGAGCGCAACGACGGCCGAAGGGTGAGTGTCCCAGGTTACCCAATCATTAATCCTGGAATTTTGGACGAATGGTCTTTCTTGCCATCGGGAAGTATGATTTTTAAGTTTCAATCTGAAAAAAAGAATACGACAAATTTACGCTTGAACTATAGCAAGAGTGTGGCGCGTCCGAACATCCGCGAAATGAACGATGCGGCTGTTTACGACAACGAATTTCGTACTTTAATTTACGGTAATTCTAACTTGAAATTGACCAAAATCACCAATTACGACTTGCGTTATGAGTCGTACTTTGCAAACAAAGATAATTTCTCCGTTAGTGCTTTTTACAAGACTTTCTTGAACCACATTGAAATGGGTTTTGGTAGTTCGGGTATTACCTGGGACAACAACGAGATTTCTTATGTTGCTGGTTTGGAATTTGAAGTGGGTAAGAACATCGGCAAACACCTCGAGTTCAGGTCAAACGTTACGTTGGTCAAATCTCAATCTCAGTTTGTGAGAAAAGACTTCATTATCCTCAACAACAACCAAATTGAATATTTCCCTGTAGATACAGTCGTGCGCACCATGTTTGGGCAGGCGCCTTACATAGTCAATGGAATTCTGAGCTACAATTCAGACACACTCGGCCTAACAGCTACCATTTCTTATAATGTGCAAGGCCCACGCTTGGTGATTGCGGGTATCTTGAAAGGGTTTGCCAATGTTTATGAAATGCCACGTCATACTTTGGACTTTAAATTATCCAAAAATCTTGGAAAGCATTACGCCATGAGCTTGACGGTTCGAGATATTTTAAATGCACCCGTTCGAAGAGCATATCAGCTATCTGATGGGTCGTATGTAGATTTTGATCGCTTCCGCTACGGCACTACCTTCCAATTTGGTTTCTCCTATAAAATTCAATAATGAAAAAGTTATTATTTGCGCTATTTGCAATCTGTGGTCTTGTAACTGTGCAGGCTCAGTTTGAAAATTTAATCGTTGAGAAATATTATATTACCGATGTCAATGATGCAACGGATTTGACCGGCGGGTCCATGCTTCCCGGAACCACAACCTATCGAATTTATATCGATTTATTGCCAAACACCCGCTTAAAATCGGTCTATGGGAGCAATGGTCATCCGCTTAAGTTTGAGAGTACTTTGCCATTTTATAACCATTCGACGGACGGACAAACTTACGCCAAAGAATTTTTAAAAAACCGCTATAGTGAAGGTTTAGTGGCTTTAGATACCTGGATGACACTAGGGCAAACCACCAAAACACAGGCAGGTAAAACGTATTTTGGGATTCCAAAAGTTGCTGATACCGATGGTTCTTTCATCGGAGGAACAAATAACGATGGCGGTAGCGCAGCAATTGCAACTGGTTTACTCAGCAACGCTGACCCTTTAATGGGTAGTTCGTTAACAGATGCAGATGGCATGGATACCATGACAATTGTTCCAAGCAATTGGTTAACAGTAGGTCTAGTTGATATTGCCACTGGTCAAGATAACTCTATTTTTGGCTCTTTACAATCGGGTACAATTTTCAATTCAGAAGAATTTTTATTAAAGAATAGCGGTGTAAGTGGGGTAGATCCAAACGCTAACCAAGTTTTAGTGGCGCAATTAACGACCGCCGGCGAACTCTCTTTTGAATTGAATATAGAAGTTGAAGTGAACGTAAATGGCGCACTCAGCACGATTAAATATGTAGCGAAAGATACTTTGTTGGGTGCAAACGAGGTGTTCAGTCCATTTTTAAGTTATCCATTTGATTGCGGTTGCACCGATCCAAATTATTTAGAGTACAGCCCTGCTTTTGCTTGTTTATTAGATGGATCTTGTATAACGCCTGTTGTGATGGGTTGTATGGATACTAATGCTTGTAACTACGACCCAACAGTTAACATCAACGTTCCAGGGCTTTGTTGCTACCCTGGCGCTTGTGGGGGCAGAGACATTGCCGTGGTTTGTCCGGAGTTGTGGGCGAGTAATTTTGAAATCAAGATGGTGCCAAATCCTACTGATGGTGAGGCACAACTGATAGCAAATGGCGACTTTGAAGGACAGCAAATCTCTTGGAAATTGTACAATGCTTTCGGTGTTGTTTTGGCAACAGAATCAGGCATGGCAACAGCAAACAACTTAACAATCAACTTGGGCCTTTCAGATCAAGAGGCCGGTGTATATTTCTTAGACTTTACTGTTGGAGATCTTACCAAATCAGAAATTCTCATCAAGACAAAATGAAACATTCAATCATCCTACTTATCCTCTTATGTCTAGTTGGTTTAAGCGCCTGTAAAAAAGACACCCCTAAGGAAATCATTTTGGAATATGGTACAGTCACCGATATGGACGGGAATACTTATAAAACCGTTAAAATCAATGAACAATGGTGGATGTGCGAAAACCTCAGAACAACACGTTTCAATGACGGCACAGCGCTTCCCTTTTTTGCAATCAATGATACTTTAGGTTGGCAAGCAGGCCCGGGATACAAAACCATTGCAGATAGTCTTTATGGTCAGCTTTATAATTATCAAGCTATATTAGATCCCAAAGGCATTGCGCCAGAAGGTTGGCATATCGCCACAGATGAAGATTGGAAAAAATTAGAGCGATCCATCGGAATGGATAGTTCAGAAACCGAGCTGATGGCTTGGCGTGGACAAGATGAAGTGAATGGCATTTTGCCTCAAAACTCCAATAATTGGCCTACGGCAAGTGTGCATTTTGGAAATAACAAATATGCCTTGAGCATCAATCCGGGTGGGGTAGTACTCTACAACGGAATGGTTTCGGCCAGTAGTTTAGAAGCTTACTTCTGGACAGCTACACATAACCCTCAACAAGCAATTTATCGTTCTATCAGTTACCAGCGCACCCAAATCTTTCGACAATATGCCGATATGCGCTATGGCATGAGTGTTCGCTGCGTTAAAAATTAAATCATGAAAAAATTACTTTTTTGCTTTCTTTGCTGGAGCACTTTTACGCATTCTCAAGTCCAGGAGAGCAACCAAATCGGTGCTTTTTATCATTTGGGTTATACGGCAATGAGCTATCAAAAAGCTGCCGAGAATCCGGGATTCAATCGAACAATGGATAGTTTACAAACTGGTGGAATGGCACAAGAGCTCGGTCTGGTCTATTCGCGTCGCCTTACAAGGGAACTTTCTTTTGTAATTGGGCTGCGTTTTCAGAACTACCGCTATAATTTCCTCGAAAACGCCTTGCCAGCAATGAAATCCTATCAACAAGTTTTAAGTTATGTAGGTATTCCTCTCGGACTTGAGTACAATATCATTACAGAAAAGTGGCAGCCATTTTTGGGTTTGAGCTTCGTGGGCTCCAAATTAGTAGATAGTCATATTTCTTATGTGCTACAAAATGGCTGGAATCAAGAGCAGGTTGAGGCGTACATGCCGAACTCAACTTGGCAATTTAGTTCTTGTTTACATATTGGTGCACAGCTACCCGTCACCCTCAAGTGGAGTGTCAAGCCAAGTGTAATGTTAAGTTACACACTCAATTCTATTGGCGCTAGCAATGTGCCACAACGCCCTTATCAGCTTGCTTTCCAGTTGTCAACACTATATAATTTTTAAAAACCTAGAACTAAATTGTTCATCCTAACATTCGCTTAATATTTAGAATATTTACCTCGTACATAAAGTTATCAAATAGTTAAAGTTGGCTTCATAGCCAACTTTTTTTTGTGCTCTAATTTTACACCAACTAAAAAATATTTCAAAATGAAAAAAAGAAATTTACTTGCTGGCTTCTTCTCCATTCTTGGAATGGCCACAATGAGCAACACTTTGTTCGCTCAACAAAACCTTGGTGCAGCCTGCGGTTGCCCAACGGTTGCTACAAGAACTTCTGCTGCCATTACTTCAGTAGGAACTTGGACAACACTTCCTTCCTCTGCTTATGGTAAGGAATTAAATGGGTCACAGAACATCACCCTTACTTGTGATAAAATCTGGACTTTAGACGAAAAACTATACATTGCCTCTGGTTCTACACTCACCATTGAGCCAGGAACTGTAATCAAAGGTTCTGATGCCGGCGCAAGTGTTGCTGCTGCTCGTGCCATTATCATTGAGCGTGGTGGTAAAATTATTGCGCCAGGTGTCGAAGATTGCCCGATTGTATTTACTGCAGCTGCAGATAACCTCGATGGTACCTATTCAGTAAATAACAAAGGTAAATGGGGTGGTATTTTGATTTGTGGTACTGCTACAAACAATTTAAAACTCAATGGTAACGGCCCATTCGTTCCGGGTCAAGGTGGTAAAATGGCCATCGCTGACGGTCTAGGTGTATTGGAAGGCTTTGCTTCTTCTTATCCACAAGATCAGTTTGGTGTTGCTTTATCTGTACCATCTGGTGCAACATCTTCTACATCGCCGAGCGGCTCATACACTTTTGGTTTATTAGCTACATCAGCGGCTCCAGCTTCGGGATGTAATGGGGTTGGCAATACCAAAATTGAATTGAATGCAAATGCGCCTGCGTATGTTGTACAAGGCCAAACTGTATCTGGCGCAGGTATTCCAGCCGGTACTACAATTTTGAGTATCTCTGCTAAGCAATTGACTTTGTCAGCTGCACTCACAGCTGCAATTGCGACAAGTGCTGAAATTACATTTGACGGAACTTATCCTAATGCTGGGCAAAGCGGTTATTTCTCTACCATGACTTATGTAGCTCCAAATTCTGGAACAGCTCCAGTTTCAGGTACATCTGGAACAGTTGCTTCTTATGTTGGTGCCTACTATGTATCGACATCAACTTTCAATGACAACGATAACTCAGGTGTCATGACTTACGTATCTATTCGCCACTCAGGTGCAAACCTTCTTGTTGGTTCTGAAATCAACGGTTTAACGCTTGCATCAGTAGGTCGTGGTACTAAAATTGAGCACATTGAAATCGTTTCTTGTGCAGATGACAATATCGAGATTTTCGGTGGAACAGTAGACCTCAAGTATTGTACAACTTTATTTGGTAACGATGACATGTTTGACTACGACTTAGGTTGGACAGGCCGTGCGCAGTTCTTATTTGGAATGAAAGCTGACCTTGGATCTGGTATTAGCCCTGACAACGATAACGGATTTGAATGTGATGGTGACGACGGCAAAACATATGCTACACCAATTTCTGCTCCTAAAATTTACAATGCTACTGTAATGGGCAATGCCAAAACAACATCTACTGCAGATAATACTGGTATGATCGGTTTATGTTTGAAAGAATTTGCTGGTGGTGAAATCAGAAATTCTGTTTTTGCAGGTTTCAAAGAAGGTGTTCGCATGACTTCAGTTACAGCGGCCACTGCATCATATGGTAATAGAAGTATTGCATTTGGTGGTGAAGCAGTTCACAACTATTTGGCAACCGGAACAACACCATCTGCAACCTCAGGTAATGGTTCACAACGTTTGAAAGTGAAGTGTAATACATTTGTTGGTAATACAACAGCTGTTAACGCCTTTGACGCACAAACAGCTGCAGTAGCTCAATTGACTGCTGACGGAAACTTGTTCGAAACAACAATCCCTGGTTTCAGCTCTAGCTTTGCAATTACAACTGCAAACGTGGTTACAACTAAAAACGATGCTACGCCAAATCCAGCTTTACCACTTGGTACAGGTTGTACTCAAGCGCCAGCAGATGGTTTCTTTGAGCCAGCTAACTATCGTGGTGCATTCTCTTCTGTAGCCGGTGATAACTGGTTGTCAGATTGGTCTTACTCAGAATTACTTGGTTCTACTTTAGGTGTTGTTGCTTGTCCTACAGACCTTAATGGTGACGGTACAACAGATGTACTAGATTTCTTGATTTTTGGTCCAGCTTTCGGTACCAGCTGTAATTAATAATAAGTCCTACACACAGGCAAAGCGCCCACTGTTCTTTTCATCTTTTTCGGTGGGCGCTTATTTATTTTAAATTCATTAGTATGAAAGCAATTTATAGACTAATCGCATTCTCGACTTTCTTTTTGTCTACGTTGACGCTACAAGCGCAGCAAGGATTGGAGGGGATTGTTGTAGAAAAATATTACCAAGCAAATGCTGCAGATGTGGCAAATGCTGCTGCTCAAGGAGCAAGTCCTGCGCTTACCACTAATACAATAGTGTACCGTGTATATGTTGATATGCTTCCTGGGTACAAGTTTGTTCAGCTCTATGGAAGTGCTGCACATCCTATGAGTGTAACTACAACTACAAACTTTTACAATGACCCAAACTATAGTGTAGCTTTAAATCCAGCAACAATCTCTACAACCAATATTGCTAAGCACACGGCAATGCTTGATTCTTGGTTTACCACTGGAGGTGTGGCAAGCGGTAAAGTTGGTGTTATGAAAACCGAAGATACCGATGGTGCATTAACCAACGCGCAAGGTATTTTGACTAACACAGGATCTAGTTGTTTTGGTTCACCACTTCAGGGCACTGGTGCTGCAGATGGTTTTTTATCAACCACGACAGGTACTTATTTAGCACCTTCAACAGTCGGTCTTGGAACAGGTAACTCGGCCCTAAATGCATTATACAATTCTATTGGCTCATCAATTACTATTTCAAACGGTTCAATTGCCGCATTAGGTGGTGTTGAAGGCCCAACTGCTTCTAATAGGGTTCTCGTCGCACAGTTCACGACCGATGGTATTTTGTCTTTTAATTTTAATGTTCAAATTAAAAATGCAGCTAATGTTGCACAAAACTATGTTTTCAGCTCAGCAACAGGTAGTGAAATACTAAATACTTCTTTGGCCTTCGCTCAAGTAGCTCCTGTTGTTTCTTCTGCTACAACAGTAAGTTGTAGTGGCGCTGCAGTAACATTGACAAGTTCAGTTACGAGTGGTATTCAGTGGTATAAAGACAACGTAGCTATCAGCGGCGCCATTTCGGCTACCTATAACTCAAGTGTAGCAGGGACTTATACAGTAAAACAAACTTGTCCTAACTTAACAAGCAACGGTATTGCCTTGACAACAGGAGTGAGTACAACAACCTTGGCAGCGGTATCTGTGAACTCAGGTAGCACTAC
>JBEEKN010000069.1:0-8904 GCA_041168605.1 Bacteroidota bacterium
TTTTGAAAGCGGAGTTCGATGTCGTGATCCATATTGCAAAAATACGCATAGAACGCCGATTGTAGGCACAAAAAAAGGGGCCTCTTTCGAAAGCCCCTCCTTTTCATCAATCAACTTCTTATTTTTTCACAAATTGCTTGCTGCTGTTACCAGTAGCTGTTGCAACTTGGATTGTGTAGATACCTGCTTTGAGGTCGTCTACGCTGATTTCTTGAGTAAGACCGTTGCCAACAAATGCTGCAACTACTTTACCTGTAAGGTCAACAATGCGGATTTGTTGCATGGCTTCAGTAGCTTGAACAGTCATGATGCTGTTAACTGGGTTAGGGTAGATAGATACAGAAGAAGTAGCTTCGTCGATACCACCTAAGCAAGCTGAACAGCTTTCCCAACATACCAAACCTACAGCAGCTGGAGCAGTTACGTTGTAAGAACGGTTGGTGAAACCACCATTTGTTACAGTACAAGACTCACCACCAACAAATTGCTCAGATACATTCCAGCCGTCTACAGTAAATTTGTATTCAATTGCACCTAAACCAAGTGGAACGGTTACTTCCCAAACGTTGTCGCCGTTAGCGTCAGTCATTGGGGTACATGTACCACACCAGCCATTGAAAGTACCATTCAAGAATACGCCAGCTGCGGTAGAACCACCACCTGTAACGTAATCATTCATGTCTACAGTGAAAGCAACATCGTTTGTACAAATATTACAGCTTGCGAAACAAACGTTAGGCAATGTAACGTCGCCAGCAACTACATGGTAGCGGTTGTTGAAACCATCATTGACAGGGTCAATACAAGTTTCAGTACCAGTGAATTCTTCTTGAGCGTTCCATCCGTCGATTGTGAATTTGTACTCAATAGCACCTGGCGCTAATGGAAGGGTTGTTTCCCACATTCCGTTGCCCATGTCTGTCATTGGGTTACAAGTACCACACCAGCCGTTGAAAGTTCCGTTTACAAATACACCACCTGTCAAAGATCCTGTGTATTGTGACATGTCTACGCGGAATTTCACGTTGTAGTCTTGAACCGCGAGCGGAACGGTACGTTGGTATACAAAACGCCACCATCCTGGACCAAAATTGATGTCTGCAGTCATGGTGTTACCACCGTTAGAGATTGCAACGTTGTAAGTAATTGTGCTTGCAGCAGCGCCTGGGCTAGCGATTTCAGCACCGTTGATCACTTTAGCTAAACCTAGGTGAGCACCTAAACCGTTTACTGTAAGTGTACCTGCAGTAGCATCGTAAGCATAAGTAGCAGCACCACCAACGTGCGGTGCAATAGGCGAACCACAAGCATCTGGTGCAACACCTTGCCATCCTTCTAACCAAGTAGAACCGCCCATGTAATGTGTCATAGTGCCGTTGGCTTCAAATTTAATGGAGTCGTCAAAAAGACAAGCGCGTGTAGTAAGTGCACCTGCATCGTTAGACCACCAGCTGATGTCTCCAAGATTGGGGCCTACACCAAGTGCGCCTGGTTGTGGTGCCAATTTCCAAGTACCCTCAACCTGAGCAGAAAGACTCAAGATTGGAGCAAAAAGTAAAAAGTACAGTTTTTTCATGTTGTTAATTTTTAGGGTTTTAGAGGTAAATTCTAATTTAGGGGTTAAATATAGTAAAAAATACAATAAGCCAAAAATAGCTAGGTTTTTGTGCTTACTAATGAGTTAAAACAATAAGTCGTTAAAAAGTTCAAATGTGAGTTTATTTCCTTCGCAAATGATTTCAAATGTGCCTTTTTCAGCACGCCATTTTCCATCGGCACTAATTCTTTTTAAAGAATGCGCATCGAAAGAAAATTCTAAGGTTTTGTTTTCTCCTGGTCGGAGAGTCACCTTATTGAAATCTATCAGTCTTTTGTTCTCAGGTGTGGTACTAGCGTAGAGGTCGCTGAGGTAAACCGGGACAACCATTTGAATGGTTTGTGAATGCGGATTACTCACATTTACCGCAAGTGAGAAGGTGCCTTTATTTTCATCTTTGGCAGTAAATTGCATACCATTGATGCTCCCTGGATGGTAAGACAAGCCGAAACCGAAATCCCATTGTGGGTTGTAGGCGGTAAATTGTCCAGATTTTGCACGTGCCACACTGCCCGGATGGTCATAGAATTCGATGACGCCGTCGTATCGCGGGTAGGTGTAGGGCAAGCGGCCAGTGAAATCTGCTTTGCCACTAACAAGTTCTGCTAGTGCAACACCGCCTTGGTCGCCCGGGAGGTAAGCTTGAATAATAGCGTCGCAAAGGGGCTCGATGTCGTTGATGATGCGCGGTCTGGCTTCAAGTAAAACTAAAACAACTTTCTTTTTTGCGGCTTTGGCCAAGTGCACCAATTCTTTTTGTTTGTCGTCGAGTTGCAAGCTATGGATGTCGCCTGGTTTTTCGGTGGAAGGGAGTTCACCTACACAGATAACAATAACATCATTTTTCTTAAGTGCTTTTTTGTACGCGGCGATGTCAAGGTATTTTGAAGCCTCAAAGTCTTTTTCTAAATACAATTCAACTCCTTTTTGATAGGAAACTTGCCCGGGAAAAGTTTGTTGAAGTGCTTGGTAAATTGTCAAAGCACCTTTGGTGTTGAAGCTCGTGTCTAAGCCCTGCCATGTGTGCGTCCAGGCGCCATTAAGCATATTGAGGCTATGTGCTCCTGGCCCAGCTACTAAAATGCGTTGTGTGCTTTGGAGTGGTAAGGTCTGGCTTTCATTCTTCAATAAAGTAATGGATTCAAGAGCGGCTTGTTTGGCGATGTTTTGGAATTTGGCGCTGCCGAATAAGGGGTATTGATCAAATTGTGGCAATGGATTGGTAAACAAACCGAGTTGGTTTTTGACATACAAAATACGGCGAACCGCATCGTTGAGTCTTTCCATGGAGATTTTTCCTTCTTTGACCGCTTTGACCATATCCTGACAATATGTTTTGTATTGCGGGTTTGAAGGCACCATGCTCATGTCCACTCCTGCATTGAATGCTTGTATCGCTGCTTCTGAAATAGATGGTGCCGTGCGGTGAACGGTATGTAGCATGATGAAGTCTTCCCAGTCAGAAACCACAAAGCCTTTGAAGCCCCAATCTTGCTTGAGGGTTTTGGTGAGCAAGTTGTAGTTGCTGTGGCCGGGGATGCCATTGACCACCCCAGAATTGATCATGAGGGTGAGTGCACCCTTTTCTACTGCAGCTTTGAAGGCTGGCAAATATAATTCTTCCATGTATTTTTCTGGGATAAAAGCAGGTGTGCGGTCGCGGCCAGAGAAACTTGCGCTATAACCCACAAAATGCTTGAGGCAAGCGGCAGCATGAAATTGATCAACACTTTCTCCTTTACCTTGGTAGCCTTCAACGAGCGCAACACCCATTTGTGTTCCCAAGACAGGGTCCTCACCAAGTGTTTCAAAGTGACGAGACCACAGCGGTTGGCGGCCTAAGTCAAGTACAGGTGAGAAGTTCCAGGGAATACCAGAAGCACGGCATTCGTAGGCGGTAACTTCCCCCATTTGATGCGCAAGCCCGGTGTTCCATGTCGCAGCTAAGCCAATTTCTTGTGGAAAGAGGGTTCCGCCCTCCGTGTAATTGACCCCGTGAATAGCGTCAATGCCGTAGAGAATTGGAATGTTTTGTTCTTTTTTGAGGTACGGCGCATGGATATCCGTCATGATTGATTTCCATTCGGAAAGGTTGAGCGTATGCCATCCGACATTGAGTACAGAACCAACGTGATACGTTTCAAGTGCTTCTTTGAGTTTGGCGGGGTCGATCTGAGCTGGCATGAGCGCTTGTCCTTTTTCATCGGTCCGGTGAATTGCATCTAGCGTAATCTGACAAGTTTGCCCGACTTTTTCTTCGATGCTCATCTGTGCAATAAGCGTTTCGATATCAGCCGTGCTTGGTGTGGTAAAGTATGGCTTTTCGGATTGTTTAAAGCCTAAAAGCACAGCCAACATCAATAATGAAGACAATAATTTCATGAGTAATATGGTTTTATTGGAATACGCGAACGTAGTCTACGTACATCTTTTGTGGGAAAATGGTGCTGGCATTTGGTGAGCCAGGCCAGTTTCCGCCGACTGCAACGTTCAGAATGATAAAGAATTTAGCTCTGAATTCATCCATTTCGGCTGGGCTCGTATTGATGACGTGGTACTCTACGTTGTCAAGGAGCCAGTGAATCGAATTGGCATCCCAAGTAATAGAGAATACATGGAATTCATCTGCAAATTTACCGGTGGTAAGTGACTTGCTGCCGCCGTATTGCGCATGTGTACCGTTGTCACTCCAGTGGACAGTTCCGTGGACCGTGCGGTCGTTAGCTCCTGCGCCACCGATCAACTCCATGATGTCAATTTCTCCACATGCTGGCCAACCAGCCGAAGTAATGTTGTCTCCGAGCATCCAAATTGCTGGCCAAATGCCTTGGCCATATGGTAGTGCTGCGCGCACGTCTATGCGGCCAAATTTCCAAGATTTGATACCTTGTGTTTTGATCCGGCTTGAAGTATAGTTCGACGTATTGAACGTTTCATTTTTGGCGGTAATGGTAAGGATACCATCTGAAACAACTGCGTTTTGTGGCTTGTAGTATTGCAGCTCGTTGTTGCCCCAGCCCCAGCTTCCTGTACCGAGGTCGTAGGCCCAATCTGAAGACAAACTTGTTCCATCGAATTCATCATTCCAAACAAGTGAATAATTTGGGTAAGTAAGTGGGCTTAAATAACCTGAGGTTGGCGCTCCGGTGTTTCCTGTGCTAATTTCAATAACTACATCTTCTGTTTTTTCAATGTATGCACTTTGAATGGTGTGCGCACGGGTGCGGATTTTGTAGGTACCAGCTGTGCTGAAAACATGCGTGGCTTCTCCATCTTGTGTTTCAACGGTAATGGTGTCGTCTGTATCGTAGAAAGTAACGGTATAGAAATTAGCGCTATCTGCAGTCGCTAAAACGTGTACTTCACCATTAGTAATGGTGAGTTGCGTGTTGAGGTTACTTGGTAAACCAGGTGCATTGGGTGTATCTGGTTCACAAGCCCAAAGTGTTAAACTCAATAAAAGAAAAGTCATGATTTTCATGGGTAGAATTATAAAGTCTTAAGTTTGAGGTACCATTTTAAGCCTCCAGCTTGGTGGCCGTATTGTAAATGCAAAGTAGAATCAGTTGCAGAGAGGATACGGTAAACACGCGGCCCAGTATAAAAGCCCATAAATGCGTTGCCAGAAATGGTAATTGTTGTTTCGGCACCTTCTGTGAGTAACCAGCTTTCGTTCATCTGGTTATCAAAAGGGGCTGTATAATCAGCTAAGTTTTGGAAAGAACCAGGGAAAGACGCTGCAAGAGAGTTATGAATGTATACATCTCCGTTGGTGATCATGTCAAACTTAAAGGCATTGAGGTGAAAAACGTATTGGTCGTCGTATAAACCACAACCCGGCTTTTCGTTTGCACCTGCAGCCCAATATTCTGGTGTCGCGCCCAAAGCACTTTCTGGATCAGGACCAACGCCCATGTGGCCTGTAGCGGCAGAATCTACCACCCATACTTTGTATCCTGGGCCACTTACACCACCTGTAAGAATAGTGTAGTAAGGATTGTTGAGCAAACCAAAGTCGTCATTGGCGATGGTCACTTGTTGGCTAGAACTACGGCTACCGCCTTTGGCAAAAACGGTGAGCTTGATGGTGTAGGTACCGGCATATGGATATGTTGCATTTACATTGGCTCCTTGTGCTTTGGTACCGTTGCCGAAGTCCCAAACACATTGAATGTCGGGGTTCGCGGCACTGAGTTCAATGATATTCGCATTGGCAGCTGAGGGCGCCATGGTAAATTGAGCATCAGCAGTAGAAGGCGCTGGCCCAAGGGTTGGTTCGTATTTTTGGCAGGCTACCAAAGCCAAGCCAATACTTAAGATACTGAGCAATAATGTTTTCATGGTTTTTAGATCTTCAAATATTAATAACCAGGGTTTTGTGTCCAGTTGCCACCAGCGAGGTCAATCTCTACTTGCGGAATCGGGAACAACTCGTGTTTACCTGTAACAAATCCAGGGATATATTGTGCGGCTTGGCCGGTGCGAACGAGGTCAAAAAAGCGCAGGCCTTCACCTGAAAGCTCTAAACGGCGCTCTAGATATACCTTTTCAATGCTATTGACAGAGGCTCCAGGGATACCTGCACGTTGGCGAATCTGATTCACTAATTGCGTTGCACGTGAAGGATTGCCAATTTGGTAATTGGCTTCGGCCGCCATTAAAAGTACATCGGCATAGCGAATCACGCGGTAGTTTACTGGGCTCGTGAGGTCGTTGTCAGGCAAGCCGATTTCGCCGAGGCGCTTGATGTATTTGTTGTTGTAGTAACCTGTGTGGCCACCGGCACCAATTGCATACGTAATAGCTGCAGGATTAGGCTGAGCAGCAATAAAAGCTTCGATGTCTAGAATGGTTGCCTGACGACGCTGATCTATTGGTGAGAATGCAGCATAGAGCTCGGGAGTTGGCAAGTTATAAGAGTTGCCATCGCCATAAACTGGGCCGGCGTATTGGCGAATGCCTTGGAAGCCAACTGCAGCGTTTCCTTCCAAACAAATAAGGCAACCGTAGCTACCACCTTCTAGGCCGGTGTATTCAATGTCAAAAACTGTTTCAGGATTCCCTTCAGCTGCTACACTGAAGAGCGTGCTGTAGTCTTGGTAAAGGCTGTATTGCCCGGTGGCAATGACCTCTTCTAAGATAGCTGCGGCTTCTGTGAATTTATTTTGGTAGAGATACACTTTGCCAAGTAGCGATTTGGCTGCGCCTTTGGTTGCACGACCTTTTTGCGCTGCAACTGAGTTGAGCACGGCTGCCGCCGCAATTAAATCGGCTTCAATCTGCGCGTATACCTCGGCTTTTGGCGAACGCGCAATGGTGCGCGCTTCTTCAATACCGATTCTTTTGTCGAGGATCAACGGCACGTCGCCAAAGAACTTCACGAGCTCAAAGTAATAATAGGCGCGCAAAAATTTTGCTTCGGCAATGATGTGTGCTTTACCTGCAAAATCGATGTTGTTTTGGTGCTCTAGAATGTAGTTGGCACGTGTAATACCGGTGTAGTTCCAACGGAAAACACTGCGTAATTCTGCATTGACCCCACCGTGTGTCATGTTGTCGATGTCGTGAAGACCTTTGCTGTCGTTGACGCTTTCACCGCCTGCAATGGCGTTATCAGAGGCGATTTCGCCAATCCAGAGCGATACAAATGAACTCTGCAAAAGGTCGTAGGCACCAGTAAGTGCGCGTTCGAAATCTTCGGGAGTTTGAAAGAAGTTCTCGGCATCTTGTGCGTATGGTGGATCGACAGACAAGAATTTTTCACAAGAAGGCAAGGTAACTATCGTTACGAAGGCCAAAAGTACGTAGATGAGTTTTTTCATGACTTGATACTTAAAATTTGATTTGAAGGCCGCTCATTAATGAACGCGCTTGAGGATACATTCCGTAGTCAACACCAGCAGAAAGCACGCTAGAAGAGCTTAAATCTGGGTCAAAGCCCATGTAGCGGGTGAGGGTGATGAGGTTGTTGGCTGCTACGTACACACGCAAAGACTCAACGTGAATTTTGCGCAATAATGTACTTGGTAGCGTATAACCGAATTGTAGGTTGCGCAAGCGAACAAAAGAGCCGTCTTCTACAAAATAATCGGAGAACAAGTTGTTATTGGTAGGGCCAGTTGTAAGGCGTGGATGCTCGTTGGTAGATCCTGGGCCAGTCCAGCGGTCAATGACGTAAGCCAATTGGTTGGCGTATGGTTGCTGGCGCTCGTAGTTGCGAATGATCTCTTGGCCAAGTGCAGCGTAAACATTTCCAGATAAATCGAAGCCGTGTAGCTTGAAATTAAAGGCAAAGCCCATTGTGAAGTCTGGAATAGCTGAACCGAGGTTGGTTTTGTCGGAGTCATCGGAGAAGTTGATTTTGCCGTCTTCGTTTTGATCAACAAAAATGAGGTCGCCAGGTTGAGCGCCTTCTTGTACAACAGCTGCGTTGTCGATTTCTTCTTGTGTTTGGAATACACCAGCTGTTTGGTAACCAAAGAAGTAGCCAATTTCGTAGCCTTCTTGGAAGCGCGTTGCGACATCGCCTCCTACGCTAAAGCTTGCGCCAGGAATGTATTGAACACCTGTAGGCACGCTCACCACTTTGTTATTGATGGTCGTAAAGTTGAAGTTGAGGCCAGTTTGGAGCAAGTTTTTGCGGTCAGACTGATAAGCGACTTCAAATTCCCAACCTTTGTTAGATACGTCTCCGGCGTTGATGATTGGCGGATACCCACCTGGGCCGTAAGAGCCTAAAAGGGCAGAAACATCTGGTTGGAACAATAAGTCGTTTGTGTTTTTGATGAAGTAGTTGGTGGTGAAGTTGAGCACTTTTAACCAAGTAAGGTCGACGCCAACGTTGAATTGGCGTGTGGTTTCCCACTTGAGGTCTGGGTTGGCTGGGCGGCCAATTGCTGCACCTTGTGTAATGAGGTCGTCAAAGACATAGACACCTTCGCCGTTGAGGAGGGCGCGGTAAGCAAAGTTGGGAATTTGGTCGTTGCCAGATACACCGTAGCTCATGCGCAGTTTAAGATAATCAATGCTTTTGCTTTTGAAAAAGTCTTCTTCTGAGAGCAACCAACCACCAGAAATGGTAGGGAAAATACCCCAACGGCTGTTCGGGCCAAATTTGCTGGAGCCATCGCGGCGCAAGATACCCGACACGAGGTATTTTTCTTTGTAAGCGTATTCGGCACGCATGAAAGCAGATAACAAACGCTCTTTGAACTCCCAAGAGTTGACGTTATTGAGGTATCCGCCTTGCGCTGTATTGGCAGAGATATCGGCGTAGTCTAGTGAATTGTTCGGAATACCAAAGGCAA
>JBEEKN010000070.1:0-7747 GCA_041168605.1 Bacteroidota bacterium
GGGTTCAAATACAAAGAGATCGCAGACAAACTCGGTATTCCAATCGGAACAGTGAAAAGCCGGATTTTCATCGCCAGAAAAAAGCTGATGGAAGCATTACCGGAATTCGCATTTTCGGCAAATTAATATATGACAAAAAAAGTACACGTAATTGGCTCGGGTATTTCGAGCCTATCAACCGCTTCGTTTCTTGCAAAAGCAGGTTATGAGGTGCAAATTTTCGAGAAAAACCCCACTATAGGTGGCAGAGCCCGTCAGTTTGAAACACAAGGCTTTGTTTTTGATATGGGCCCGTCTTGGTACTGGATGCCCGATGTATTCGAAAAATTTTACCAGCAATTTGGCTACACCACTTCTGATTTCTATGAGCTCAAGCGCCTAGATCCGTCTTATCGCGTGTATTGGCCTGATCAAACCTATACCAATGTGCCGGCACAAATGCCAAAACTCGAGGAATGGTTTGAGTCACTAGAGCCCGGAAGCGCACGCCAACTTCAGGCATTTTTAAAAGATGCCGCCTACAAATACAAGGTCGGTATGGAAGACCTCGTCTACAAGCCAAGTCTCAGCTTAATAGAGTTTTTTGACAGCCGCGTACTCGGAGGGCTTTTCAAGATGCACCTCTTTTCTTCCTTTTCGAGTTTTATTCGCAAGTATTTCAAGCATCCCAAAATTTTATCTCTTCTAGAGTTTCCGGTGTTGTTTTTAGGCGCCATGCCCAACGAAACACCTGCACTCTACTCCTTAATGAACTACGCCGACATCCAACTTGGCACGTGGTACCCTATGAAAGGCATGCACGAATTCATCAAGGCCTTTGCGCGCATTGCCCAAGAACAAGGCGTCAAGATTGAAACTTCGGCAAACGTCGAGCGCATCCTGATTGAAAACGGAAAAGCCATCGGCACCATGGTCAATGGCCAACTGCACAAAGCAGATATCGTGATCTCCGGTGCCGACTACGCCCACACCGACCAAAAACTCCTCAAAGAAAACGCCAATTATTCCGATGCCTATTGGGACAAACGCACCATGGCGCCTTCTAGCCTCTTGTTTTATGTGGGTGTCAATAAAAAACTCATCAATCTAGAGCACCACAACCTTTTCTTTGACGAATCACTAGAAGAACACGGTAAAACCATCTACAAAGACCCTAGCTGGCCAGAAAAACCTTTGTTTTACATGAGCGTTCCGTCTTTGACAGATCCAAGTGTGGCGCCAGAAGGCTCTGAAAACCTGTTCTTTTTGATTCCGCTGGCTCCCGACTTAAAAGACGACGAAGCCACGCGCGAGCACTACTTCTCCATTCTCATTGAGCGCCTCAAAGTGCTGACCGGAAACGACATCAAAGACCATATTGTTTACAAAAGAAGTTTTTGTGTGGCCGATTTCAAAAGCGACTACAACGCATTTAAAGGCAATGCTTACGGCTTGGCCAATACCTTACTGCAAACCGCTATCCTCAAGCCGCGCATGCAGCACAAAAAAATCAAAAACCTGTTTTACACTGGCCAACTCACCGTACCAGGACCGGGCGTCCCTCCTTCTATTGTTTCAGGAGAAGTAGTCGCCAAACACATCATCGCTAAGCACCACTAAACCCATTCTATGAAAGCTTTATTTGACAACGTATGCCAAGAAATGAGCGAGCTCACCACCAAAAGGTACAGCACCTCTTTTTCTTTAGGCATCAGCTTTTTGCACAAGGAATTGCAAAAACCCATCTACTCTATCTATGGTTTTGTGCGCTTTGCAGATGAAATTGTAGACACCTTTCATGGCTACGACAAAGAAAAACTACTCCTCGACTTCAAGAACCAAACATACGAAGCTATTTCGGCAGGCATTTCGCTCAACCCGATCCTCAACAGCTTTCAATGGGCGGTCAATAAGTACCAAATTCCGATGGAACTCATCGATACCTTCCTCGATTCCATGGAAATGGACCTCCAAAAACAAACCTACGACCAAGGCAAGTACGAAACTTACATTTTAGGTTCGGCCGAAGTAGTTGGCCTCATGTGCCTGAAAGTTTTTGTAGAGGGAGACCAACAGACCTACGAAGAACTAAAGCCTTACGCCATGAAACTCGGCGCTGCTTTTCAAAAAATCAACTTCCTTCGAGACCTCAAAGCAGATTACCAAGAATTGGGTAGAACCTACTTTCCAGGAATCAATCTATCAGACTTCAATGGCGACATCAAAAAAGAAATTGAAGCAGACATCGCACTGGACTTTAAGAAAGGTTACGAAGGTATTTTGTTGTTGCCGAGAAAAGCCCGCTTTGGGGTCTATATGGCCTATAAATATTACTTCAAACTCTTTCACAAAATCAAGCAAACGCCTGCGGAGAGCGTCCTCAACGAGCGCATCCGCATTCCAAACTACCGCAAAATGCGCATCTTACTCACCTCTTATGTGCGCCACAATTTAAATTTGCTTTAATGCCCAACGAATACGTTGTCTTGGTGGATGAACAAGACCAAGCAATTGGTCAGCTTGAAAAAATGGAAGCTCACCGTTTAGGGCTTTTGCACCGTGCCTTTTCTGTTTTGATTTTCAATTCAAAAGGTGAATTATTGCTCCAACAACGCGCCGCGCACAAATACCATTCTCCTCTTCTTTGGACCAACTCTTGTTGTAGCCACCCCAGACCAGCAGAAAGCATTACGGCTGCTGCCACGCGCAGACTCCAAGAAGAAATGGGCCTGAGCGCACAATTGAAACCAGCATTTCACTTCTTGTATGAGGCCAAACTCGACCAAGGATTAACAGAACACGAGCTCGATCATGTTGTATTTGGCTACACCAATCAAGATCCACAGATCAATCCCGAAGAAGTGGCAGCCTATCGCTGGATATCCATGGCGCAATTGCTTCAGGAACTCCAAACGAATCGGGACTCATTTACCGTTTGGTTTCAAATTTTACTAGACCAACACATAGAAAAAATTACAAAAGCAGCTGATGAAAGTATGTAGAAGAGCGACCTTCAATGCGGCGCACCGTTTGTACAGACCCGACTGGTCTGATGAAAAAAACAATGCCATTTTCGGCAAATGCAACAACCCGAATTTTCATGGCCACAACTACACGCTAGAAGTGTGGATTGAAGGGCAAGTAGACCCCGAGACAGGTTACCTCATCGACCTCAAACTCGTTAAGGACCTCATCGGCACAGAAGTTCAGGATCGTTTTGACCACCGCAACCTCAATTTAGATTGTCCTGAATTTGCGCAGCTCAATCCTACGGCAGAAAATATTGCGGTAGTGATCTGGAATTTATTGCGCGTCAAACTCGATGCCAAGTATGGTCTGAGCCTCAAACTTTGGGAAACCCAAAATAACATCATCGAATACGACGGAAAATGAGTACTGCACTTTTTTGGCACCGCAGAGACCTGCGCATCCAAGACAATGCAGGCCTGTACAAAGCCCTCAAAAACAACGAGGCTGTTATTCCTGTATTTATTTTTGACCACAGCATTCTTCAAGCGCTACCCAAAAACGATCAGCGCGTTCTGTTTATCCACCAAGAACTTGCTCAAATCAAGGCGCAGTATCGGACTTTGGGTTCGGACATAGAAGTGCGCTACGGCGATCCGAAAGTAGAAATACCAGCACTTGCGCAAAAATATGGTGTTCAGAAAGTCTATACCAACAGAGATTATGAACCCAATGCCCTTGCCCGAGACCAGTTTATTTTTGAGGCCTTGCAACAAGCCAATATTGAATTTATTGGCGCCAAAGACCAAGTGATTTTTGAAAAAAATGAAGTCACCAAAGACGATGGCTTGCCGTATACCATATACACGCCCTATGCCCGCAAATGGAAGGCCAAACTGACCGCTTATCATTTCAAAGCCTACCCGACCGAAAAATACCTCCCACATTTACATCCGTTTCAGACGAATGAACTTATTTCACTCGAAGAAATGGGTTTTGAAGGCAAAAATGAACACGTATTCCCGGGCAAAACCACTCCTACTAAAATCATTGAGAACTACCATCTCCAACGAGATGTACCCGCTATTTTGGGCACCTCAAGACTCAGTTTACACCTGCGTTTTGGAACGATATCAATCCGTGCGCTGGCGCGAGAAGCCATGCAACTAAACGAGAAATACCTCAATGAGCTCATTTGGCGCGACTTCTATCAAGCTATTATATTTCATTTTCCACAAACCACAGACAGCGCTTTCAAGCCACAGTACGACCGTATTGTTTGGGAAAACAACGAAGCTGATTTTGCCGCGTGGTGCGAAGGTAAAACAGGTTATCCTATGGTTGATGCCGGCATGCGCGAGCTCAACGCCACAGGCTTTATGCACAATCGCGTGCGCATGGTGGTGGCGAGTTTTCTCACCAAGCATTTGCTCATCGACTGGCGCTGGGGTGAACGCTATTTTGCAGAAAAGCTGCTCGATTTTGAGTTGGCCAGCAATATAGGTGGTTGGCAGTGGGCGGCTGGTTGCGGCTGTGATGCAGCGCCGTATTTTCGGGTTTTCAATCCGGAAGCCCAGCAAAAGAAATTTGATCCGCAATATACTTATATTAAAAAATGGGTGCCAGAATTTGCAACACCCGCATATATTAATCCGATTGTCGATCATAAAATGGCGCGCGAACGCGTTTTAGATCGCTTCAAAACAGCACTACAACCATGAGCCAAGCCATCCAAATTGGAGACAACTGCCCTGCATTTAGTTTACCAGACAGCCAAGGAAAACAAATTCATGTCAAGGAATACTTAGGTCAAAAGATCTTAGTCCTCTTCTTTTACCCTAAAGACGACACCCCGGGCTGCACCAAAGAAGCCTGCGCGTTTAGAGATGCGTACGCTGATTTTGTAGCGCTCGGTTGTGAGGTCTTTGGTATTTCTTCAGACGCCAGTACTTCTCATCAAAATTTTCAGCAAAAACACAGCCTGCCTTATATGCTGCTTTCTGATACACAAAAAAAGGTACGCCAATTATTCGGCGTACCTGCTTCTTTATTTGGGCTACTTCCGGGAAGAGTCACGTATATAGTCGGACTCGACGGAAAGATTGCCGGTATTTTCAATTCTCAGACCAACCCTGTTGGGCACATCCATGAGGCCTTAAAGGTTGCTAAGAACCTCCTTACTGCTTGATGAACTGAAGCTCAGCGGCAAGTTTGATGTCGTCGCTGACCACAATATTTCCCGCTTCAGTTACGGCGCTCCAAGTAAGTCCGAACTCACTTCTTTTGATGCTACCTGAAAGGGTCATCCCTGCTTTGGTTTGTCCGTAAGGATCAACAGCGATACCAGCAAATTCAGCTTTGAGTACAACAGGGTGAGTTTGACCCTTGATTTGAAGATGACCTGCGACTTCTAAAGTTTCGTCGTCGATCTTTGTAATACCTGTAGAGGTAAAAGTTAATGCTGGGTGGCTTTCTGCATCGAAGAAATCTGCTGACTTGAGGTGGCCATCGCGATCTGCAACACCTGTATTGATGGAGTTGATGTCGGCATTGAAGCTAAATTGAGCTGTTGCGAAGTCATCGCCTGCTGTGGTGGCGTGTGCGTCGAATGAACCAAAAGATCCGCTGACGTTAGAGATCATCATGTGGCGCACTTTGAAGCCTACTTCACTGTGCATTGTGTCTACTTTCCAAGTTGTTTCCATTTGCTATGTGTTATTTAAATTTTAACAAAGGTACGGCCCCTGACTACCAAATTTACTTGACCTGCATCAAGACTTTTAGAAGCGGGGCAAAAAGTGTAATTTTGAAGGATGAAGCAACTCCTCTTTTTATGCTTGCTACTGTGTAGCGGATTTGCCAAAGCGCAACTTTTCAATGCAAACCTCGAAGGAATGTATCCCACGCAGTTTTATTTCGAAAGCCAGCGCATGGAGTTGTTTCGAGGGCTCGCATCTAATGATGCCTTTTTACCAACGCCTCTGGGAGAGCGCGCAAACGAAAACCCCCTAACGGCGTGGTCTCATCAGCTTGGGATTTGTGTTGGCTTGTCCAAACATCTCTATATGGATGGCGGGGTTTCCTGGATGCAAAACGGCGAAGCTTATGCTTTTAGCGACATCAATTCTGACTCAACTTTTAACTATCAAACGCGTTACCGCTATTTGGCCTTACCGCTCCAACTGAAGTTAACTTTCGGTGAAAAATTTAAGTTTTATGGCGGTTTGGGCTTGGTACCAGCACTGTATCAAGGCTACAAACAAGACAGCCAATGGACCAACGCACTTGGTGCCAAATACGACGACCAAATCAAAATCAACAATGCCATGAACAGCTTCACTATTTCGTGGATAGGTTCTGCTGGAATAGACCTACAGCTCGATGAAAATTATCGCTTGCGCTTGGGATATTTATACCGAAAGCAGCTCAATAATTCTTACGGACCTTACGAAGATTATGTGCACAAAAGCTATGGCTGGGGCTTCAATTTTGGTCTTTCAAAACTACTTTAAATGCAAATCCAAGACATCACCCGCTTTTTAGAGGCCAAATTCCCACTACAACTTCAGGAAAGTTATGACAACTGCGGGCTCATTTACGGCCACGCCGAACAAACCGTTACGGGCGCTTTGATCTCGCTAGATGTAACAGAAGCCATTGTGCAAGAAGCGATTGAAAATAATTGCAATCTGATCATTGCGCATCATCCGGTCGTGTTCAAAGGACTCAAGCGCTTCAATGGAAGTAACTTCGTGGAGCGCGTTTTGGAACGTTGCATACAAAACGGCATTGCGCTTTACGCGATCCACACCAACCTCGATAACCATTTGGAAGGCGTCAATGCAAAAATTGCCCAAAAATTAGGCTTGCAAGACTGCCGTATTTTACGCCCTATGCAGGCGCAGTTGTTCAAATTAGAAGTCTATGTACCGCAGGCAGATTTCGCTGCATTAGACAACGCCGTACTCGCAGCAGGAGCCGGTCAGATCGGCAACTACACAGACTGCCACTTTAGAACGCTCGGCACAGGTACCTTTAGGCCCAGTGAAAAAGCAAACCCGTACCTCGGCAGCGCCGGACAGCGCGAAGAAGTAACGGAGCTCAAATTGGAATATATTGTGGAGGCGCATCATGTAAACGCGGTATTAACTGCCATGCGCAGCGCACACCCCTATGAAGAGGTGGCGTATCAACTATTGGCTACACAAAACCAAAATCAATCTATAGGAGCAGGCCTCGTAGGAACCCTCGCAGAACCTGCCGATGCGCGGTCATTTTTGAACGAACTGAAACAAAAATTCAATTGCGGCGTGATTCGCTACACGCAATTGCTGCCAAAGAAGATAGAAAAAGTAGCCTTGTGTGGCGGTTCGGGAAGCTTTCTATTGCCCGATGCCATTAAGGCCAAAGCAGACATATACATCACTGCAGACTTCAAATACCACGAATTTTTTGACGCCGAGAACCAACTCGTCATTGCCGATATTGGACACTATGAAAGCGAGCAATTCACAAGTGAACTTTTAGCTGAACAACTTACGGAAAAATTTGCTAACTTTGCGGTCCGTTTAACTAAGTTGAATACGAATCCCGTTAACTATCTATAGCCCATGGCAGCAGCAACTAAAAAAGAAGGTACCATCGCAGAAAAATTAGATGCGCTTTTTGAACTCCAGAAAATCGACTCTGAAATCGACCGCATTCGCACCATCCGTGGTGAACTTCCTTTAGAAGTGCAAAGTCTAGAAGACGAAATCATCGGACTCAACACACGCGTCTCCAAAATCAACGACGAAATCAA
>JBEEKN010000071.1:0-7516 GCA_041168605.1 Bacteroidota bacterium
AGACTACGTAAATTTTTACAAGACTTTCTATGTGCCGTCTAACGCAACATTATCTATCGCTGGTGACATCGATATCGTTCAAACCAAAAAGTGGATTGATCAGTATTTTGGTAGTATTCCTAAGGGCCAGGCTATTAATCTTTACCGAGATTTCATTAATCTTTCAGACGAAGCTTTCAAAGCGAAATATCAACTTGAGAAATCAAAATTTGATGCCAAAAACTTTATAGCTAGCTCACAACCTGAGGCTAAAAAGCTCATCTCTAGCTACCTTGCTAAGCCATGTGCCATTGAGCGCACCCAAAAAGACAGCAGCCCAATTGTTGGCCAGATCAAGGACACCATCTATGACAACATTCAGTTACCAGGTATTTTTATCGGCTACAAAATGCCTGCTCAAACTCATCCAGATACCTATGCACTTGAATTCTTAAATGAAGTGCTTTCTGGCGGAAGTTCATCGCGCATCAACAAAGAAATCGTAGAAAAACGCGAATTGGCTCAGTATGCCTTTTCATTCAATTATGGCTTAGAAGATGCCGGAATAGGAATCATGGCTGCAATCGTTCCGCAAGAAGTTGCGCTCGATACCGTTTTAGCTGCCTTTGATACCCAAATTTCAAAAATCAAGACCGAACTCATTAGCGAAGAAGAATTTCAAAAAGTACGCAACAAGTTTGAAAACGATATTGCATCAAGTAATGCCAGCATTGCAGGTGTTGCTGAAAATCTTGCCGACAACCATGTCTATTATGGTGATGCCAATCGCGTCAATACTTTGCTAGATAACTACCTGAAAGTTACCCGCGAAGATATTTTGCGTGTCGCTCAAACCTACCTAAAACAAGACGCACGTGTCGTCCTTTACTATTTACCTAAAGAAAAATAAGCCCAATGAAAACCATCATACTTACATTAGCTTTGGTGAGCTTTTCGCTTGCCCAGGCACAAATCGATCGCTCTAAGCGCCCAGATGCTGCTGCAGCTCCAAAGATTAATATTCCTGCTTCTCAGGTTTTCACAACCGCCAACGGAATTACGGTCATCTTATCTGAAAACCACAAAATTCCAAAGGTATCCATTGAGTTTTCTTCGGGTTCAGACCCACGCCTCTTCGGTGAAAAAGCTGGGCTCAATGACTTCACCGGAGAGTTATTAATGAGCGGCACGCAAACGCGCAGCAAAGATCAACTCGATCGCGAAATTGACTTTATTGGCGCCAATATCAATGCAGGCGGCGACGGCATGTACCTCAGCTGCCTCACCAAGCACCTCGACAAAGGTCTTGAACTCATGACAGACATCATGTTCAACGCGAGCTTCCCTGAAAGTGAAGTAGAGCGCTTGCGCAAGCAAAACTTGTCAGGCTTGCAGTCTACCAAGGCTGATGCCGGGCAAATGGCGCGTAACGCAACCAAAAAAGTCAATTTCCCTGGCCATCCAAATGGAGAGGTCATGACCGAGGAAAGTTTAAAAAACATCACCCGAGAAGATATCATCGCGAACTACAAGGCCAATTTTTCACCTGCTGGTTCCTATTTAGTAGTTGTTGGCGACATCAATCGTGTACAAACAGAAGCGTTAGTCAATCGTTATTTTGCTGCATGGCAAGGTGCCCCGGCTTACCAAACGGAATTAGGAAAAGGACAGTTTGACCGCGGTAACCGCGTCATCTTTGTGAAAAAACCAGGAGCCGTACAATCTGTAGTTTACGTGACTTTCCCAATAGATATTCGTACCGGAAACCAAAACCAATTGCCGTTAACAGTGCTCAATGGCATTCTTGGTGGTGGTGGTTTTGGAACGCGTCTGATGCAGAACCTGCGTGAAGACAAGGCCTTTACTTACGGTTGTTATTCATCCTTAAACATCACTGAAAATGGTTCTTGGATGTCTGCAGGTGGTAATTTCAAAAATGCGGTCACGGACTCAGCCATTACTGAAATTTTAAAAGAATTTGGACGCATCATTTCAGAACCAGTTACAGATGAAGAATTAGCCTTGACTAAAAACAATATGGCTGGTGGTTTTGCACGCTCTTTGGAAGGCCCACAAACGATTGCCCGTTTTGCCCTCAATACCATTAAATACAACCTGGCCCCAGATTATTATCAAAACTACTTACAACGCTTAGCTGCTGTCAGTAAAGAAGATATTTTGCGCATGGCTCAGCAGTATTTCACCGCTAACAATTGTCATATCATTGTAGTGGGTAATGAGGAAATCTTACCTAAACTCTTGGTATTTGATGCCGATGGTCGCATTGAAAAACTAGATGCATTTGGCAACGAAATCAAAGAAACAAAAGCTGCTGATATCGATGCCAATACTTTGATCAACCGATACGCACTTGCTGTTACAGGTGCAAAAAGCCCGAAAGAACTTAGTAAAAAAGTAAAAGCACTAAAAGGATACATCCGCGTATCTGAACTAACCTCAGGTCAAATGCCTTTTGCACTTACTTCAACAGATTATTTTTGGGCACCAGGCAACGAGGCCAGCAAAATGGAAATGCCAGGAATGGTCTTGCAAAAATCATATTTCGACGGAAAATCTGGCTACAATTTCAGTATGCAAGGTGGACGTGAAGATTTAAAAGCGGAAGAACTTGCTGCCAAAAACAAGGCAACTGGCTTCATTCCTGAATTAGCTTATCAAAGCAGTGGTATGCAGTTTGAAATCAAAGGCATCGAGACCATTGACAACGTTCCTTGCTATGTGCTTTACACCAACGATGGCCAAGCTGAAAGTTATGACTACTACGATGCAGCTACCTACTTGAAATACAGAAGTGTCAACATCAGAAAAGTCGGAGAAGAAACTATCGAAACAACCTTGACTTATTCGGACTACAAAATGGTGGATGGCTATCTGTTTGCACACCAATTCAATATGAACGTGGGAAAAATGACCCTCAATGGAGTCGTTAAAAGTATCGTTGTGAACCCAAAAGAAGTTTTACCAAAAGATTTCTAAACAATTTTCCAACTCGATTTTTATGCAAAAGAGCTACTTCGGTGGCTCTTTTGTATTTTTATGCTATGAAAAAATCATTGATCGCGTTCATTGGACTTTTACTCGCAAGTACTTTTTGCTTCGGACAAAACACACTTGTATCGAGTGGGCAATTTTTTGAAGGAGAACCTTACCTTGTGCTGAGCCCCCAAAATCCACAACATTTGGTGGCCGCATGGATGGGCTTTCAGTTCAATCAAGAAGTAGTGATCAAGAGTGCAGTTTCAGAAGATGGTGGCCAAACATGGTCTACGCCTATTTGGCAAGCCCATCAGCAAAGCGGCAACAGTAGCGCCGACGTTTCAATGGCTTATGATGCGCAGGGAAACCTCTACATGGCTTACCTCGACTACGACAACGCGAATTTCAGTAACGGCGCCATCATTTGCAGAAAATCTACGAATGCCGGGATTTCTTGGGGGCCGGCTGTAGTTGCAAGAGACATCAGTTCTTGCCCAAACAAACTTTGCATTGATCGCCCTTGGATTGCAGTTGATCCGCTCACGGGTAGTGTTGTCATCACGAGTACCAATGCGAATCAACCAACGCTTGTTCAAGCGCCATACCATCCTTACATGGCCGTTTCCTCAGATCAGGGTCAGAGTTTTTCATTAACTGAATTAGATGCAGCTCCATATTTAGCTGGTAATTCAATTCGTCAGCCCCTAGCTTCACCTGCTTTTTACGATGATGGAACTTTTATTGCTCTTTACCCAAGCTGGGATCCTGCTCAAAGTTTTTTGCCACGTGTTGTTGAAGTTTCTAAAACGGCGCCTGCCTCATTTTACAGTTATGCAGTAGCTTTTCAAGGCCTCGGCTTTGGCAGCCAAAATGATAGCTTAAAAAAAGGACCACATTTGAGCATTAACCCGAGCAATTCAAATGAAGCTGCCTATACTTTTATGACAGAAGTTTTTGGAGACCCTGATATTGCCCTGATTGAAAAGATAAACGGTCAGTGGTCTGCACCTGTGCGTGTAAATAACGATGCCCAAGCCAATGGAGTGCTACAAGATTTAGCGTGGTCAGCCTATGACACCGATGGTGAGCTTGGCGTTTGTTGGCGCGATCGCCGCAATGGCACCCCAAATACCTACAGTTCACCTACAGAAATCGTTTGCCGCATCAGGTCTCAAGGCGCTTGGTCCGATGAAATCTTCATTAGCCCACTCATTGCACATGACTCCATTTTACTTGAAAATGGCAATGACTTTTTGAACGTGCAGTTTCACCAAAACAAACTCTACACCATTTGGGGCGACGTGCGTTCTGGGTCCTTAAAAATCTATTTGAATGTTTACGATCAAAATGACAGCACGAATTCGATAAGCATTATCTCTGATGAGCGCCAGGTTTTTCCGAATCCGAGCAGTTCACAAATAAAGTTGGCTAGCTCCCGAATTGGTCAAGCTTTTTCCATTCTTGATCAACAAGGTCGCGTGGTTCTGAGCGGAAAAGTTTCAGAGGACGCCGTAATTGCGCTTGAAAATTTGGCAAAAGGCACCTATGTGTTAAAAATAGGAAGCTGGAGTGAAACCATTTTGAAAAATTAAAAGTAACTTTGAGTCATGAGTGATTTCGTTGTTTCAGCGCGCAAATATCGTCCCCAGACCTTCGACACCGTTGTTGGGCAATTTGCCATCACCAACACACTCAAAAATGCCATCAAAAATCAACACCTCGCTCAAGCTTTTTTGTTTTGTGGTTCAAGAGGGGTAGGAAAAACCACTACCGCCCGCATCTTGGCAAAAACCATCAATTGTTTCAATCCAACCTCAGAAACAGAAGCTTGCGACACCTGTGATTCTTGTCAGTCTTTTCATACGGGCACTTCGCTCAACATTTATGAACTCGACGCCGCTTCCAACAACTCCGTGGACGACATCCGCAACCTCATTGACCAAGTGCGCATTGCCCCGCAATTAGGCACGCACAAAGTTTACATCATCGATGAGGTCCACATGCTCTCTGCTTCCGCTTTTAATGCTTTTTTAAAGACTTTAGAAGAGCCACCAAAGCACGCTATTTTTATTTTAGCCACCACCGAGAAGCATAAAATCATCCCGACCATTCTCTCGCGTTGTCAAATTTTTGACTTCCAAAGAATTCGTGTCAAAGACATCGCAGACCACTTAACCCAAATTGCCACCAAAGAAGGCGTTTCAGCAGATCCAGAAGCCCTGCATCAAATTGCCTTGAAGGCCGATGGTGCTTTGCGCGATGCCCTTTCAATTTTTGATCAATTAGTTACCTTCGCGGGTTCTACCCTGACTTACCAAAATGTGCTCGACAACCTGCACATCCTTGACTACGAGTACTATTTCAAAATCACAGACGCCGCAGAAAAAGAAGACATCTCCGCTGCCCTACTCATACTCAACGACATTTATGAGAAAGGATTTGATGGCCACCATTTTGTAGTTGGTTTGTCCGAACACGTACGCAATCTGTTGGTTTGCAAAGATCCGAAAACCGCTACTTTATTAGAAGCGCCCGATACCATCAAGCAGCGCTACATCAGCCAAGCTAATGAAATTGAAAGCCAGCGCTTGCTCAGAAGCTTACAAGTGCTGTCAAAAACAGACGTCTCGTACAAAGCCTCCAAGAATCAGCGCCTACTCATCGAAGTAGCCCTCATGCAACTCTGCTCCTTAAAGCAAGAGCAAGAAAAAAAAAAGGACTAACGGAGCGCATTGACATCCTGCCCTTTCCAACGCAATCATTAAGAAAGAATAACAAGACTGCTGCCAACAAAGAAAATGCAGCACCAAATGCTTCTCCTTCACAAACTTCTTCAAATAGCACACAAGCTGCAGCGCAACTGCAAGCCAACCCTACGCCTCCTCCAACCTTAACAAAACCCCAAGGACAGGTTAAAAGCAATATCATCTCGATCCGAGAAGTGCTTGAGAAAGAAAAAGAAGGCAACAAACAAGTTAAGCAAGAAGACCTACCACGTGAAGGCTTCCACCTAGACCACGTCAAGATGTATTGGAAACAATACGCTTTTCAACTCAAGGAAAATGGCATGGAGACGTTTTACAACGCCTTGATCAAAAGAGATCCCATCCTCAAAAATGATGAAACCCTAGAACTCGTTGTTGACAACTTAGTACAGCAAAACTACATTCAAGCTCATTTGCTCGCATTTAAAGATTTCATGCGCAAGCAACTCTCCAATTATTACCTTGATATTCAAATCATCATTGCCGAAAATGGAAACGAAGAAGTGAAATTTCTGACCGGCAAAGACAAATTTGCTGCTTTGGCCCGCAAAAACCCGAACTTACACACCCTCAAAAATCGCTTTAACCTCGATATTGAATATTGATACCTTCAAATTGGCATTTACTTTCTGAAGCACCTGAATTGCATGCGCAAGTACAGCAGTTCTTGCGTGCTTGGCAGCAGGACCTCCCTTTCATTTTTCAGAGTTCAGGATCAACGGGTGAACCCAAATCTTTTCAATTTACAAAAGCACAACTACTGACCTCTGCCAATGCCAGCATCAAAGCACTGCAACTTGATCAGCACACAAAAGCCTTGGTTTGCTTACCACTTACAAGTGTGGGCGGGCTGCTGCAATTGGCGCGTGCCATGCATGCCAATTTTGAACTTTTCATAGACCTTCCTACATCCAGGCCCCTCCAAAACTTTGATGCTGCCATCAATTTCATCTCGATGGTTCCGACCCAATTGCAGCAGAGCTTGGAACATGAGCCTTTGAAACTCGCCGGCATTGAAAAAATATTAATTGGAGGAGCGCCGCTTGAAGAAAACTTAATCGAGGCTTGTAACAACTTATCAATTTCATTGATTCAAAGTTACGGCATGACCGAAACCTTGTCTCATGTTGCCTTGCGTAATGTTCGCAACGGGGTTTCAGAAGCATTCAAGGCCATTGAAGGCGTTCATTTTGAGCAAGCGCAAAATTGCTTAACCATTCATTACCCCGCACTGCTTGATGCACCTCTTTACACCAATGATTTGGTCAACTTAATAGACAAGGAGCACTTTGAATGGATTGGTCGCGCTGACTTTGCCATTAATAGCGGTGGTATGAAGATTATTCCGGAGCAACTCGAAAAAACTTTGAGCACTGTGCTTTCTCATCCTTTCTTTGTGACAGCCGTGCCCGATGAAAAATGGGGTTCGGTTGTTGGTCTAGTCATGGAGGGTAAAGCTGTTGATCTCGGGCTTGACTGGAACTCACTTGGGCTTACGGCCGCAGCCATTCCAAAAAAAATTGCATTTATTGCTCAATTTCAAAGAACTCAAACCTTAAAAATTAAGCGGCAAGAAACACTCGCCAACCTCACTGATGCAAGCTGGAGAAGCCTATAAGATCCTGGGGTTGAAACCCGATGCAAGCCCACAAGAAATCAGAAGGGCCTATCGCGGCTTGGTCAAAAAATACCACCCGGATAAAAATAATGCGGCGGGTGCCCACGAAAAATTCATAGCTATTCAAACTGCTTATGAACTGCTCCTAAACGGCAGC
>JBEEKN010000072.1:0-7222 GCA_041168605.1 Bacteroidota bacterium
AGCGGAGTTGCCCTCAATGGTGGGCTCATCTTCGGGTATTTCTTCGTGTAGCTCGAGGTCGTGAAGTGTAAGGAGGGTCATGCCTGTGGGTAAAACAGACCTGATTTCTGCTGCTTTTTTCTGATTGTGACTTGCAAATACGATTTTCATGGGCTAAAAATAGGAAATATAGCCCAAGTGCAGTTTACCTGCGTTCAATTGCAAGCCCTTTCCTAACTCTGCTCCTAAGCCGTAACTCAACTTGAACTGGCCGTTGTCTGAGCCCAGTACTAAGCCCAAACCGACAGCATATACGGTCGTTTGCGCGCTGTTGAGCACCTTATTTTCAAACCAAGACCAATCAGAAAAGACGAGCACATGTGCATATTCATCGAGTAAAAAACGATACTCCAAGCCTGAAAAAACAACGGTAGAGGCAAAAAATGCTTCTTCGTCAAAACCGCGCATGCGTTCCAAGCCACCAAAACGGTAAAGCTCATTGGCAAATAAGCTTGACGCTTGGATGTGATCAAATTCTTGACTCAAGCACAAGACCTGACGCTTGGAAAGCGGCACAAAATAACGCTGTGTAAGCTCTATGCGCCAAGTAAGTTGCTCCGCTTCTGCTTTTTTGTTTCCAACTAAATACAAGGCTTTCAGCTGCATGCCTTTTCTCGGATTGGGCAAAAAATCGAGCTGTTGTCTTTGCAAGCCAATCCCATATGCCAGGGTGCTGAAAGAGCGTAAATTTGTAGATGAAGCGGCGCTCAGCAAAGTATTGGAACGCCAGTAATCTAGTTGCGCCAGCACTTGCCAATTTCCAGAAAATAAATAGGTCAGGCCTAAATTTCCCTTTACTTCTAAGAAAGCCGTATCTCGGCGGTAGAGCGTGAATCCCGAACTCAAACCATAGGGCGAACCGCCAATGTAAGGCCAAGTAAGTGAACTCTTGAGCATTTGGGTTTGCGGCGCTATACTGCGCCAATGCAGCAAGAATTTTTCATTCTTTTGAAACGTATTCTGAAGTTGGAGGTTGAACTCACCCACCAGAGCAGTCTTTTGGTTTGCCGGATTTGGCTGTAGCCCAATAATTCCGGTAGCCGAACTCATTTTGATTCTCTCCAGAAAAAAATAAAGCTCCGCTTGTTGGTCGGCATAGACCCATTCGGGGGCGCGCAATAATTTAAAAGGAAGCTGACCCGCAAGTTGGGTTTGCACTTGCAACAGTTGTGCTTCGTTAAAAAGGTCACCAGTTTGGAGTTGCAGTAGATTGGCCAAGACTTTTTCTTGAATAATGCCCTCCGGCTTGATCTGCAGTTGGCCCCAACGCACTTCGGGCCCCTCATCGATTTGCAATTCGAAAAACGGCTGTGTGCCCGAGCGAAAATGCAGGTGTACTTGACCAAAAGGATGACCGTTGTTGAGCAGCTGATCCAAGGAGTCCTGCAACATTTTTTGCAATTCCTTTGCTTGGATCCATTCGAAGGTGCCTGTTCCTCCGGCCTGGGAAGCTAAAGTAATTCCTTCAAAAAAAGGCCCAGAACGAAGTTGAAAATAAGAAATGGAATCGGTTTGGCGGGTTGGCGCTATAGAAAATAGGAAATAGCCTGCATCTAGCGCCGTGAGCTGCCAGTCATTGATTTGTTTTTGCCAATTGACTAGATTGTATTTGGCAGCGGTATCAAATTGAATATTGGAAAGTGGCTTTGGCAGCGGCTGCTGGAGTGGGTCTATGGCAAATTGAGGCTGCTGCGCATGGAATTGCCAGACCCAAACAACCAAAAATACCATCCTCACCGCAACTTGCATCCTATAAGATTAACGAATTAACGCGCTAATTTTTCAAAAATTGTAACTTTGTAAAACAAACGCCGTTAAACGCAGCAACAACAACAAAACAAACACCATGAAAACAAAATCTACATTTATCCTCGCGGCATTCGCTACATTACTTGTATTAGCTTCTTGTGGCGCAGGTCGCAAAGCAAGCTGCGATGCTTACGGAAGTCTTGAACAAACGACACAAAACGCAGATTTAGCCACGCGCTAAGCCTCCATTACAATTCGAAGCGCTGAACGTGCATAGCCATTTGAGCTTGCATTTTCAGCGCTTCTTCTTTTGCAGCAACTGCAAAATCTTCGCCTTTACTGGCATAAATAATGGCCCGTGATGAATTCACGAGTAGCCCGCACTGCGCATTCGCACCGTATTTGACTACCGTATCTAAATCTCCACCTTGCGCGCCAACACCCGGCACTAAAAAGAAGTAATCAGGCGCCAAGGCCCTTACTCTGGCAATGTCTTCTGCGCGCGTGGCTCCTACAACATACATGAGTTGTTCTGGGCTTCCCCAAGCAGCTGAACGCGTCAGGACCTGTTCAAAAAGTGCTTTTCCATCCGATTCTAAAAACTGGAAATCTTTGGCACCTTCATTGGAGGTCAGGGCAAGTAAAATAACCCACTTGTTTTCGAATTGCAAGAAAGGCAAGACAGAATCAGAACCCATGTAAGGCGCAACCGTAAGTGCATCTGCTTGCATGTGTTCAAAAAATGTTTGGGCATAATAAGAGGAAGTGTTGCCGATATCGCCGCGCTTGGCATCTGCAATAACCAAACATTCTTTGGGAATATAAGCCATCGTTTTGCGGAGTGCCTCCCATCCTGCAGCGCCGTGACACTCAAAGAATGCCGTATTGGGCTTAAATGCAACAGCATACGGATGCGTGGCGTCTATAATGGCTTTGCAAAATTCAAAAAGCGGGTCTGCAGTTTGCAGCAAATGAGGTGGTATTTTGGCCAGATCTGGATCGAGTCCAACACACAAAAAACTTTCTTTAAGCTTGATTTGCTCGATGAGTGCTGCTTTGGTCATGCGGTTTCTCCTTTTAATTTCTCGGCGTTTTCGGCCATTTTGAGGGCGTCAAGCATTTCTTGGACATCGCCATTCATGAACGCGCTGAGGTTGTACATGGTTTTGTTGATGCGGTGGTCGGTGATGCGGCCCTGCGGATAATTATAGGTACGGATTTTTGCAGAGCGGTCGCCGGTAGACACAAGTGTTTTTCTTTGGGCCGCACGCTCGTTGTGAATGCGGTCGAGTTCTTGTTGATACAAGCGCGAACGCAAGACAGAAATGGCTTTTTCTAAGTTTTTATGCTGTGAGCGACCATCCTGACACTCCACTACCAAACCTGAAGGGAGGTGCGTAAGGCGGATGGCAGACTCCGTTTTGTTGATGTGCTGGCCTCCTGCACCTGATGCGCGAAAGGTGTCTTTTCTGACGTCGTTCATGTCGAGCTCAAAATCGACTTCTTCCGCTTCTGGTAATACGGCAACGGTGATGGCAGAAGTATGCACACGTCCCTGAGATTCTGTTTCTGGAACGCGCTGAACGCGGTGTACTCCCGACTCAAATTTCAAGGAACCGTAAATACCAGTACCGGTAATTTCAAGCGAAATTTCTTTGTAGCCTTTGACCGATCCTTCAGAAGAGTTGAGTACATCTACGGTCCAGCCCATGGCTTTGAAATACATGGTGTACATGCGGTAGATGTCTTCGACAAAAATACAGGCTTCGTCGCCGCCCGTACCTGCACGCAATTCGATGATCGCGTTTTTGTCGTCTTCGGGGTCTTTAGGAATGAGCAATAATTTGACTTCTTCCTCTAAGAGCGGACGCGCTTGCTCGAGCTCATCGATTTCGGTTTTGGCCATCTCGCGCATTTCTGGATCTTGCTCTTCTTCGAGCAAAGCCTTGGCGCTGTGTAGATTGCCTAGTAAAAGCTTGAAGCGCAGGTAGGCTTCGTCTAGTACCTCGAGGTCGCGGTATTCTTTGTTGAGTTTAACGTACCGACTCATATCCGAGATGATATCGGGGTCTGTGATCATTTTGCCGACTTCAATGAAGCGAAAATGTATGGCTTCTAGTTTATTCAGTAAATCTGACATGCGGCAAAGATAGGCATAAAAAAACCACCCGAAGGTGGTTTTAAGTTAGTTAATCGATCCGGTGACCCGTTTCATGAAGCCATTTAAGGCCTCGCGCTTGGGCACTCCATTTTGGATTTCTTTGTGGACCTCTAGAGCACCAGAGAAATTAGAAAGCAATTCGCCGATGACGTCGAGTTCTTCGTCTTTGATTCCGGGAGCCTCGATTAGGTTTTCGAGGGTTTCCATGGTTTCGTTGATGTAGTCTTCGTCGTTTTGTTCGATGAACTCTACGAGGTGTTTAATGACTGGTAAGCGCATCGAGAACTTCTTGAATGGTTTCTATTTTATTTCCTTGCGCCTCCGACACTAATTTGCCGCCTTCGAAAGAAGCAAAAGTGGGCAAGTTGCTCACATTTGCAAACTGACGCGCGTTTGGGTAGTGTTCTGCATCTACGTATACAAATGCGATATCGGGATGCGTCTCGGCTAAGCGCTTGAACTTTGGTTTGGTAATTTTGCAATTGCCGCACCAGCCTGCGCCGTACTGAACCATTACCTTAGCATTGGCAGCAAGGACTTGGTCTAGGGTATCGGAAGTGAGGTCGCTGAACATTTGCTTAGTGTTTGCTGAGGTAATCTGCTACACCATTGCGCGTTGCGTTCATGGCATCTTTTCCTTCTTCCCAGTTAGCAGGGCAAACTTCGCCGTGTTTTTGAACGTGTGCAAATGCGTCGATCAAGCGGATGAATTCGTGTACATTGCGCCCAACAGGGAAGTGATTTACAGACTCATGAAAAACCATTCCGGTTTCGTCGAGTAAATAAGTAGCGCGGTAAGGAACGTTGTCTCCGGCCATGTTGTCTTCGTCGAACATGTCGTAGTCTAGGATACCTAATTCTTGAGCCAATAAACGCGTAGAATCAGCGATCAAAGGAAAACGAACGCCTTCGATGCCACCGTTGTCTTTAGCCGTGCTCAACCATGCAAAGTGAACTTCTGCGGTGTCGCAAGAAGCGCCAATGACGATGGTATTGCGTTTTTCAAATTCTGCAGCAGCTTCTTGAAAAGCGTGAATTTCGGTTGGGCAAACGAAAGTAAAATCTTTCGGGTACCAAAACAAGACCACTTTTTTGTTGTTGTCTACAGCTTGTTTCAATACGTTCAATTGAAAAGCATCGCCCATTTCGTCGATGGCCTTTACGGTAATGTCTGGGAATTTTTTTCCAACTAGAGTTGACATATTTTTTTGTTTTTAAAGGATTACTAATTTGTGGAACAAAGATACAGCGCTTTGGTTGGAGATGAGTTATAATTTATTTCAATTTATTTTATATTTGCATAGATTCTTTCTATATGATTTCGATACAACAAATGAACTACATCGTAGTGCTCAGCGAAGAACTCCTTTTTCAAAGAGCCAGCGAGCGCTGTTTTGTAACCCAACCCACCCTCTCGATGCAAATCAAAAAGGCAGAAGAAACATTGGGCTACGCCATTTTTGACAGAGACAGCAATCCGCTGCAACTCACGCCTTCCGGGCAAAGACTCATTCCGATTCTCAGAGAAATTCTCGCCGAAACAGATCAAATCAAACTGCTTTCTGAACAACTCAAAGGGCAGGTCAAGGAAGAGGTCAGGATTGGCATCATCCCGACGATAGCCGCCTACATGCTGCCCGACCTATTCAGTACCTGGATTGCGGATTTTGGCAATATCAAACTGAAAATCCGAGAACTCAAAACCACCTCAGCACTAGAAGCTTTAGAAAGAAAAGAACTCGATTTAGCTATTATTGCAGGCCCGCACCACGACGCGCGCCTGAGGAGCATTCCGCTTTTCTTAGAAGAAATACAAGTTTATTGCCCCGAAGAACCCAAAGAGCAGATCACCTTTGAAAACATTCAGCAACGCCATCCGTGGTTGCTCAACCAAGGCAATTGCCTGCGCACGCAAATGCTTCACTTTTGCCAGCTCAAGGAAGGGCAAACAACCAACTGGGACTACGAAGGTGGCAACTTGCCGCTCCTCGTTGAAATGGTCGATAAAAATGGTGGCTACACACTCATTCCATCCAATTACAGTTTAAACGACAAACAACGCGGTGGCATCAAGACAATTGCAGACCTACAAGCCTCGCCCGCAAGAGAGGTCATTGCGCTGATCCCAAATCGGAGCATGAAAATGCAGCACTTGGAAGCTTTGGTGCGACAGATCCAGCTCTTTTATGGACAAAAAAAAACCAACAAATTTTTGTTGGTTTTAGATTGGGATGTTGCTTAAGTTTTACTCAGCAAGAAAAGCCAAACGATTTAGGCTTGTGCAAGCGCAACGAAGTCGTCGTAGGCCAATTCTTTCTTAGACATCGAAACAGTGCTTTTGAAGTAAGCGGTTAGCTTTCCTTCTGCCAAACGGTCGTAGATGCCATTGGCTTGCTCTTTGTTTTGCAACAAACGTTGAGCTGTTTCGGTGAGTTCGGCGTCGTCCGGAGCCGGAAGTCCGTATTGGGCGTAATTGCCGATAACCAAAGATTTGGTGAAGTTGATCACTTCTTCGTTGGTCAGTTGGATGTTGTTGTCTTTGAAGATTTTAGTTTGGATCAATTGCCATTTCAAAGAATTGAGGTAGGCATCGAATTCGCGCTCGAGGTCTTCGTCGGAAACTGGTTTTTCTGAAGAAGATTTGATCCATCTTTTCAAGAAAGCCTCTGGGAAACTCATTTTGGTCTCGGCGAGGAGCATGTCGAATACCTTTTTGGTGAACAAGCGATCGGCGTCTTCTTCGAACATGCGCGCGAGGTCTGCCTCGATGCGTTGGTTCATTTCGGCTTCGGTTTTTACTTCGTCGCCAAATAACTTTTGGAAGAGCTCTTCGTTGAGTTCGGCCATCTCCATGCGCTTGATGTCGTTGACGGTAAACTGAAATTTAGCGTCGAGCTCAGCGTAGGCCTCTGGTGCAATACCCAACATAGCTGCGGCATCTTCAGGGCCTTTGGAAACGAGGGTGAGGTCGAGTTCAAAAGCATCGTTGATTTTTTTACCTGTCAAAAGCTTGCTGCCTTTTTTGTTTTCGAGGAATTCCATAGAAATGGTGGTCGAGTGGCTGATGCCGCCTTCTTTCACGCCATTGGCATCTAGTTCTTCGAATTTACCCATGACCATGTCTTTGTCACTTACTTCGGCAGAAGAAATGAGTTTGCCATAGCGGCGACGGAGGTCTTCGGTTTGTTTGTCGAGGAGTTTTTTGTCGATTTTGACGGTGTTGTACTCCATTTTGGTTTTTGAAGAAATGGGCAACTCAAAAGATGGGCTGTA
>JBEEKN010000073.1:0-7212 GCA_041168605.1 Bacteroidota bacterium
TTGAGGCCATTGGCAACACGACGTACCCGTCCGAGATAGATGTCGCCTACAGAGAAGTCTGTGTTGCCGCGATCTTCGTGCAACTCAATTAACTTCCCGTCGCGTAGCAATGCTATCCAGACGCCGTTTGAACGGGCGTCTACAACGAGTTCTAAATTCACTTGAAATTGTTTATAGGTGAAACAATGAAAGCTCAAAGAAATATCAATGAGCTCTCTATGCGTTTACATGAAAGAAAGAAGGATTATTTCTTCTTCTTGTGGCGATTTTTTCTAAGTCTTTTTTTACGCTTGTGCGTCGCCATCTTATGTCTTTTTCTTTTTTTACCGCTTGGCATAATGAGAAGGTTATATGTTTAGTACTTTGTTACAAATAAAAAATGCACCCCCGTTAAGGGAGTGCAAAGGTAATACAAATTTCAGAAAAAAAGAAAACTTATTTTACTTTAACCTTGTTCTTCACCTCGTCTACAAAGGTTTTAGAAGGCTTGAAAGATGGGATGTTGTGTGCTGGAATGATGATTGTGGTGTTTTTAGAGATGTTGCGTCCTGTTTTTTGAGCGCGCTCCTTGACCACAAAACTTCCAAACCCACGTAGGTACACGTTTTTTCCGTCTGCCATAGAAGCTTTAATGTTGTTCATAAAAGCTTCTACTGCACGAAGTGCTTCTGCTCTTTCCAATCCGGTTTCTTCTGCAATATTTGCAACGATATCCGCTTTTGTCATATCTCTAAGTTAATTGATTTGGTGATTAATTGCGGGGGCAAAAATACTCCACAGAAAGTATATATGCGTAATTTTCGGACAAAATTTCTAAAATAAATTATGAACGCACTTCGGCAAGCACTTCAAGACTGGTACAAAGATCATCAGAGAGACTTGCCTTGGCGACATACCCAAGACCCCTATTTCATCTGGTTGAGCGAAATCATTTTGCAGCAAACCCGCGTCGATCAAGGCTTGCCGTATTACCAGAGATTCACAAAAACCTTTCCAACCGTTCAAGATTTGGCCAACGCTGCGCAACAAGAAGTACTCAATTTGTGGCAGGGCTTGGGTTACTACAGCCGAGGGCGAAATTTACACGCAACAGCACAACAGCTTACACTGGAGCACAATGGCGAGTTCCCAAAGACCTATCAAGACTTACTCAAATTGAAAGGCGTAGGGCCCTACACGGCTGCGGCTATTGCGTCGTTTGCCTTCAATTTGCCCCACGCGGTTGTGGATGGCAATGTCTTTCGGGTCTTGAGTCGGTATTTCGGCGTAGACTTGGCTATTAACTCACCAGAAGGCAAGCGCCAATTTGAAGCGCTGGCTGGCGAGCTATTGGATCAGCACAACCCGGCGCTACACAATCAAGCCATTATGGAATTCGGCGCACTACAATGCAAGCCCGTTTCACCAAATTGTGCGGTTTGCCCGGTCCAAGAATCTTGTGTGGCCTTGCTTTCAAATAAAGTTGCTCAACTTCCGCTTAAACTTAAAACAGTCAAGGTAAGGAAGCGGTTTTTTGTCTATCATATCCTGGCGAATGCACAAAATGAACTCGCTTTTTCGAAAAGAGGACCAAAAGATATTTGGGAGGGGCTCTATGAGTTTCCATTGACAGAATTTGATACGCTCGACGAAATGCTAGCATATTTAGGAGGCGAACAAATCATTGGGGGAAGGTTTCAGCACGTCTTGACGCATCAAAGGATTGAGGCTTACTTTATCAAAACAACACCAAAAGAAAATTTCAAATCAAATTATCTAATGCTCGATTTAAAAGCGTTGACAGACCATCCGATACCGCGTTTGATCGACAAATTCCTGATTGCGCACAGCGGCGAATTATTTTAAGGGTGTGCAGCTTCATTCTTTTTAACTTTGTACAAAATCAACAAGATGTTAGTTCTGACTAAAAAATCAAAAAATACACCTAGTGCAGTTGTTCGCTTTGTCGCTAAAACAGAAGCAGGCAAAGATTTTGACTATTTCAAAACCCAAGAAGGCTTTGCTTTCGAAATCCAAGAGGGGCAAGATTTAGAACAAATTCGCATTCATGCCCACACCATAGAAAAACATTTACACGACGCCCAAACGTCGCTTTTGCTCGAGAACGGAACGCCCGAAGAAGCTTATGCTTTGCTCGAAGGTCTTTTGCTTTCAAGTTACCGCTTTACCCAGCATTTCAGCAAGCCAGAGGTGGCCAAATTCACTGAAGTGGTGATCAAAGCAACGCTCAGTGCAGCACAAATCACCGAACTCCAACACATGGCCAAAGCGGTGTTCAAAGCGCGCGACCTCGTCAACACACCCGTATCACACCTCAACGCCGAACAACTTGCGCAAGCGGTTGTCGAGATGGGCGAAGAAGCCAACTTTGATGTCAAAGTACTCGAAGAAACACAAATCGAAACGCTCAAAATGGGTGGTTTGCTTGCCGTGAACAAAGGCTCTATTGATCCGCCAACATTCACCATTGCGGAATACAAGCCCAAAAATGCCACCAACAAACAACCGATTGTTTTGGTCGGAAAAGGAGTTGTTTACGATACCGGAGGCCTCAGCTTAAAGCCAACGCCAGGCAGCATGGACACCATGAAAGGCGATATGGCGGGCGCGGCAACCATGGCAGCTGTTGTTTATTTAGCCGCTTTACAAAAATTACCAGTACATATTGTAGCGCTCTTGCCCGCCACAGACAATCGTCCGGGTGGAAACGCGTATGCGCCAGGTGATGTCATTACCATGTTCGACGGCACCACAGTAGAGGTGCTCAATACCGACGCAGAGGGCCGCATGATCCTCGCCGACGCCTTGGCATACTCCAAAAAATTCAAGCCAGCACTTGTGATTGACGCCGCTACACTCACCGGCGCGGCCCTTCGTGCAATTGGCACCGAAGCGAGCATCGTGATGGGCAACGCTGCAGACAGCATTTTTGAAAACCTCGAGAAAAGCGCCACGGCGGTTCACGAGCGCGTGGTTCGCTTCCCTTTCTGGGACGACTACAAAAAACACATGAAGTCCAAAATTGCCGATCTCAAAAATATTGGCGGGCCAAACGCTGGTATGATTTCTGCCGGAAAATTCTTGGAACATTTCGTAGAAGCTCCTTATATCCATATGGATATCGCTGGCCCAGCTTGGCTAGATGCGCCAGAAAATTACAAGGGCGAGGGCGGAACAGGCGCCGGCATCCGTTTGCTTTACCACTTTCTTAAAACGAACAACATTTAATGGAAAAAGAAACCAAAGATAAAGAGGTAAAGGACAAAGAACAGTCCAATAAAGCACTGATCAAAGTCGGCATTACCTTAGGCGATCTCAATGGCGTTGGTCCTGAAATCATCGTCAAAGCCCTTCATGACAACCGCATTTTAACGGATATCATCCCGGTTGTCTACGGCTCCAATAAAGTGATATCGCACTACAAAAAACAACTCAATTTACACGAGTTCAGTTACGCTACTTGTAAAAGTGCTACTGAAATCAACTCCAAAAAAGTCAACATCATCAATGTTTGGCAAGAAGAAGTGCAAATAGAACCTGGCGTTTCTAACGCAGATGGCGGTAAATACGCGCTTTTATCACTCGAGGCCGCCACCAAAGATTTAGCAGAAGGCAAAATTGACGTGCTCGTGACCGCTCCTTTCTCCAAAGAAAATGTGGCCAAAGCAGGTTTCAACTTTCCTGGCCACACCGAATACCTCGCAGAAATGTCTGGCGCAAAAGAGGCGCTCATGGTACTCGTTTCTGGCAATTTGCGCGTCGCGCTCGTGACCACTCACATTCCGGTCAAAGACATTTCAAGTCAGTTGCAAAAAGACCTGATTGTCTCCAAAATAGAAGCCTTCGAGCAAAGTCTCAAAAAAGATTTCGGACTCATCAGGCCAAGAATAGCTGTATTCGGACTCAATCCACACGCTGGTGAAAACGGCAAAATTGGCGAAGAAGAACAACAAACCATTATTCCAGCTATTCAAGCCGCCAAACAAAAAGGGATTTTAGCCTTTGGGCCCTACCCGGCCGATGGTTTCTTTGGTTCGCCGCTGCGTCAGCAATTTGATGGTGTGCTCGCCATGTACCACGACCAAGGTTTGGCTGCGTTTAAAGCATTGTGCTTTGACGACGGCGTGAACTTCACAGCTGGCCTGCCAATTGTGCGCACCAGCCCAGATCACGGCACCGCTTTTGACATCGCTGGCAAGATGCTCGCAGACGAACAAAGCCTGCGCAGCGCCATCTTTTTAGCCGTAGATATCTACCGAAAAAGAAAGGTTTTTAAAGAAATTCATGCCAATCCGTTGGCTTTTTCTAAAGACGAAAAAGTGAAGAAGGAACAAGAACGTGCCGACTGATTTTAAAAATCCAAAATAAATCCTTAATTTTGCCCTTTCGTTTTCGTCAGTGAAATATTCAGCATGAAAAGTCCATTCGCCATAACCTTTGTAGGCTTAAAGCTAGGGCTCCACGAGTTTGAATTTGACATTGACAAATCGTTCTTTGAATCATTGCCTTATTCGCTCATCGAAAACGGTCGGCTAACTGCCTACCTCGAGTTAGAAAAGAAGGAAACTATGCTCATCGCCAATTTAGGCGTGGTTGGTTTTATCTTTACTGATTGCGATCGCTGCACGGAGCCCCTTACGGAGGAAATCGACGGAGAATTCACGCTCTACTACACATTTGGAGAAGAAGAATCCGAAGACGAAAACCTCATTGTTATTGCTCCTGAAAGCTATCAAATCGACCTCACTCAACCGCTGTATGAGCTAATTAGTCTTTCTTTACCTGCCAAAATGGTACACGAAGAAGGCGAATGCAATGAAGAAATGGTGGAATTGATCAACAAATACCAACAACCTTCTTCCGATTCAAAACCCGATGAAGACGACATAGACCCACGGTGGTCTGCACTTAAGAATTTAAATTAAATAGATATAAATTAACAAAAATGGCGCATCCTAAACGCAGAATATCGACCACACGTCGTGACAAACGTAGAACTCACAAGAAAGCGACTGCTAACAACGTAGCTACTTGCCCTACAACAGGACAACCACACTTGTTTCACCATGCACACTGGCATGAAGGCAAACTTTACTACAAAGGAAAAGTTGTAGCTGAGAAAACCACTGACTCCGTAGAGGAGGTTCAGTAAGCTCTAATTTTCTCCCATGAAGATTGGGCTTGATGTCTCCGGTGGCGATTTCGCTCCGCAAGCGACAATTGATGGTGCATTATTAGCCAAACAAGTTTTGGGTAATGATGTCACTATTGTTTTGTTTGGTGACGAACTCGTTATTCAAAAAGAATTAGCTAGCCGCGCTCAAAGTGCCGAGCTGTTCGAAATTGTACATGCTCCTGAAGTCATCACCTATCATGACCACCCCACCCGAGCGCTTCCGAAAAAACCCAACAGCTCTATTGCCGTAGGTTTTGAAATGCTTGCCAAAGGGCTCATCGATGTTTTTGCTAGCAATGGCAACACAGGTGCAATGCTCGTAGGCTCTATGTACAAACTCAACACCGTTCCAGGTGTCATTCGTCCGTGTATCACCTCTACTTTACCAAACATTGACGGTGGTAAATCACTCTTACTAGACGTAGGCTCAAACGCAGATTGTAAATCTGACGTGCTTTATCAATTTGCGGTTCTAGGTTCTGTTTACGCCGCAAATGTATTGGGCATCGAAAATCCTAAAGTAGCCTTACTTAACATAGGCGAGGAAGACTCCAAAGGCAACCTGCTCTCTATTGCTACTTATAAATTATTAGCAGAGTCCGACGAACTGAACTTTACCGGCAACATTGAAGGTCGCGACCTCTTTACAGGTATTGCAGATGTCATTGTTTGCGACGGATTTACTGGCAATATCGTCCTCAAAGAGGCGGAAGGTATTTTCAATTTAATGAAACTTCGCGGTATCAAAGACGAATACTTTGATCGCTTCAATTACGAAAACTACGGAGGCACACCAGTTCTAGGTGTCAAAGGCAACGCCATTATCGGCCACGGCATCTCCAACGATATCGCTGTAAAAAACATGTTGCTCCACGCACATGATGTAGTGAGTTCAAACCTTACAGATAAAATTAACGAAGCTTTTAACTAACATGGGTAAAATTACCGCTGCTATTACCGCTGTTCAAGGCTATGTGCCAGAACACATCTTATCAAACGAAGATTTAGCCAAGTTGGTAGATACTTCCGATGAGTGGATCACCTCCCGAACCGGTATCAAAGAACGCCGCATCATGAAAGATGGCGCGAGTTCTGATATGGCTGCAGCTGCAGTCAAAGCTTTACTCGAGAAAAAAGGCATTGACCCCCTCGAAATCGAATTAGTGATTGTGGGTACCGTTACCCCTGATCATCCATTTCCAAGTACAGCCAATATCGTCTGTGACAAAGTAGGCATGAAAAACGCCTGGAGTTTTGATGTCAATGCAGCATGTTCGGGATTCTTATATGCCCTTTCAACAGGTTCACAGTTTATCGAGTCTGGCAAACACAAAAAAGTATTAGTGATTGGTGTCGATAAAATGACTTCTATTATTGACTACCAAGACCGCACAACTTGTGTCATCTTCGGCGACGGCGCAGGCGCTGTATTGCTCGAGCCAAACGAAGAAGGCAATGGCGTCATGGACTTCATCTTGCGCAGCGATGGTGCAGGCCGACAATATTTGCAACAACCTGCCGGCGGCTCGGCTATGCCAGCTTCTGTTGAAACCGTTGAAAACCGCTTGCATTATGTCAAACAAGAAGGTCAAGCTGTCTTTAAGTTTGCCGTAACCAATATGGCAGATGTCTCTGCTGAAATCATGGAGCGCAATAACTTAACCAGCGACGACGTCAGTTGGTTGGTTCCACACCAAGCGAACCTGCGCATCATAGACGCCACTGCCAACCGCATGGGTCTTACCAAAGAAAAAGTAATGATCAATATCCAGCGTTATGGCAACACCACCGCTGGTACTTTACCGCTTTGCTTATGGGATTACGAAAGCCAACTCAAAAAAGGCGACGTACTCATTCTTTCTGCCTTCGGCGGCGGCTTTACTTGGGGTGCTATTTACCTCAAATGGGCCTACAATTCATAATTAAATTAACTTTGAAAAAAATTATACCATGAATTTAGAAGAAATCAAAGACCTCATCAAATTGGTGTCCAAATCCGGACTCGGCAAAGTTGAAATCGAAAGAGAAGGTTTTCG
>JBEEKN010000074.1:0-7098 GCA_041168605.1 Bacteroidota bacterium
ATCAAAATGTTCCACCAAAATATCTGGCAAGAACAACTTTAGTAAGTCTAGGTAATTATCCAAGGTGCTTTTTATGCAAAAATCAGCTTTTTCTGTAAATACCTCCCCAACTTTTGGTTATGATCCCGAAAAACGCAATAATTTTAACTTTAAATTAATACAAAAAGCCTTGCCGATTCTCTCGACAAGGCTTTCTTTGTAATATGAATTTAATTAACAGAGAACTCAGTTGGCTTTCTTTTAACGAACGCGTCTTGCAAGAGGCCATGGACCCATCGGTTCCGCTCACCGAACGCATGCGCTTTTTAGGTATTTACTCCAACAACCTCGACGAATTTTTTAGGGTGCGCGTGGCCAACCTCAAAAGGGTAATGGAGGTCAAAAGCGAACGCGTCCACGGCTACAAAGGAACAGCGGAGGAGCTTTATGTAGAAATCCGCAAGGTGGTTTTGCGCCAACAACAGCTTTTTGAGAGTGCTTACGAAGAGATCAAGACGGGTTTTCAAACCGAGGGCATCTTTTTCATTGATGAGTCTGGCTGCACCAACAAGGAGCTCGTTGAGTTAGACGATTTTTTCCACGACAAACTCAAGCATGTGATTTTTCCGATCATGCTCGACAAAAAGCGCCCGCTGCCCAAGCTGCGCGATTACGCCATCTATTTAGGTGTCAAAATGATCAGTAAGGGAAAAATTCGTTATGCCCTCATTCAGATCCCTACCGAATACAGCCGCTTTTTCATCCTCAACCGCGAGGCGCACACCAATGTCATTTTGATAGACGACATCATTCGACTGTATTTGAACGACATCTTTTCGGTGTATCAGCCCGAGCACGCCGAAGCGTTTACCTTCAAGTTTACCCGCGACGCCGAACTCGATCTAGACGACGACCTCTCGCTGTCGTTTTTTGAGAAAATTGAAAAAAGCATTAAGAACCGCAAAAAAGGACTGCCCGTGCGTTTTGTGTACGACGCCGCCATGCCCGAAGACTTATTGTCTTTTTTACTACAACAACTCAAGCTCAAAAAGGGCTTCAACACCATACCAGGCGGGCGCTACCACAACTTCAAAGATTTCATGCGCTTTCCGGATTTTGGCCGTTCCGCCTATCGCTTTGAAGCCCAACCCCCTGTGCAGCACCCCGCGTTTCGCAGCGGCAAAAGTCATATGGCCACCATCCTCAAAAAGGATATTTTGTTGCACTTTCCCTTTCAGCAGTTTGACCACGTCGTGGACCTCTTGCGCGAAGCCAGCCTAGATCCGAAGGTCAAAGATGTGAAAATCAATATCTATCGGGTGGCCAAGAACTCCGAAATCATGAATGCCCTACTCGCCTGCATCTTTAACGGCAAGCAAGTCACGGTGGTTTTTGAACTCCAGGCGCGTTTTGACGAAGAAAACAACCTCTGGTGGAGCAACCGCCTCAAAGACAACGGCGCCAACGTTATTTATGGCCTACAAAATCTCAAGGTACATTCCAAGCTTTTGCAGATCAGGCGCGTTTCTGAAGCCAAAACCCAATACATTACCTACATCGGTACCGGCAATTTCAATGAATCTACCGCTACGGTCTACACCGATCTAGCGCTGCTCACCGCAGATAAAGAAATTTCTTTGGAGGTGAGCCGTGTATTTGGCATGTTAGAAAACAACCTCGAACGCCATGCCTTTCGCCACTTGCTGGTTTCGCCTTTCAACACCCGCCGCAAATTACTTGCGCTCATTGAGCGAGAGATCAAGCTGGCCAAGGCCAAAAAACCTGCTCTCATCCGCCTGAAATTCAACAACCTCACCGACGTGCGCATGATCGACAAACTCTACGCAGCCAGCAAGGCTGGGGTCAAAATTGAGCTGATCATTCGCGGAATTTGCTGTCTCAAACCAGGTGTCAAAGGCCTCAGTGAAAACATTACAGCCATCAGTATTGTGGACCGCTACCTCGAGCACACCCGCTTCTTTATCTTTGGCAACAACGGCAAGCCCGAGTATTTTATCTCGAGTGCCGACTGGATGGAGCGCAACTTAGACCAGCGCGTCGAGGTGGGTACAATTATCAAAGATCCTCAGATTCAAAAAGAAATCGAGCTCATTTTTGAGTACCAATGGAAGGGCAGCGTCAAGGCCAGAAGTATTTCTGCCGACTACAAAAACGCCTACTCCAAACGCAACCTGCCGCCTTTTCATGCGCAGCAGGAACTCTACGGTTATTACAAAGCGCTTTTAGAAAAAGTAACGGAGCAAGCCTAGCTTTTGCTTCAAGGTTTCAAATTCTACGGTTGGCTCATAGGCAGCCCTGCCCTCTCTTCGAAACGCGCTCAAGACATCGACCAAAATTTGCTCTGTTTGATCGGCAAACAACAGGGGTTCTTGTTCGGTTTTCTCCAGCCAATAATTGATTTGTCGGTGGTAAATGAGGTCGAGTTCCGGAATGCTGGTGGCACCCACATCTACCGCACCAAGCGCATTGCAGGTTTGCTCGTAGTGTCCTTTCATCGGGATTACCATCGTGTTTTTACCTAAATAGAGTGCCTCTGATGGCAGTTCAAATCCAGCTCCGCAGAGCACACCCGTTGCACTGATCAAGCTTTGCTGAAAGCGCTGTTGGCTAATGGGCTCAATAAACACGTTGTCTACGCGATACGCATATGGCGCGTGCTTTGAAAAAACTTCCCATTTGACATCAAATTGACGCAAGAAATGCATCAAGACGTCGTCGTGGTAACCGGGCAAATAAACAGTGTAGTGCCCTGTGTCTGTAGGTTGTGCTTGGCGGATCTCATGTCTGATTACGGGCGTAAAAACCCGCTCGTCATAGGATTTGAAATGAAAGCCGTATTTCTGACGCGAAGGCGTGTAATGTTGCAACACATAACGCCCAAATGCCGATTTCTCTTCAGGTTTGGGTGCCAAAGGATGCACCACCGCTGCCTGGTGGCTCAGCTCAATACAAGGCACGCCGTTGAGCAAAGCAGACCACGCCGAGACCGGCTCGAAATCACTGAGTACGAGGTCGTATTTTTTGATCGGAAAAGACCTGATTTCTTGAATAAGATCTATTGGATGTGTGTTTTTAAGGGATTTCAAGATGCTGATGTCACCATTTTTGCCACTCAAAAAAGTAAGACCTGTGCGCTGGTAATTGATATCGAAATCGGCCTGAATTTGGGCTTGATTGCCGCTGATCAGGGTATCGACGTCCACGTATTTTTTCAGGAGCGGTACAATTTCATGGGCCCTACTGAGGTGGCCATTTCCCGTACCTTGGATGGCATATAATACCTTCATCTTAGTTTACTTGAAGACCAGAAATCACTTCTTTCAATAATTGCTCGTAGTTCAAAGCATCTTTATTTTGAGAGATGATTTCAGCCGGATTAAACACCTGAGAGCGGTCATGGCGATACAGCGTCCATTTTTCTTGATGGTACTCCAGCGCCGTAGAATTCTCCACCCAGTCTCCGGAGTTCAGGTACAAGACCTCTGCGCCATCTTTGCCTTGCATCATTTTAATTTGCGGCTGATGGATATGCCCGCACACTACAAATTGGTAATCTGAACACATTGCAATTTCCGCTGCTGTCTGCTCAAAGTTGTTGACGTATTTCACCACGCCTTTGACCCCATCTTTCACCTTTTGAGAAAGTGAAATCCGGCCCCTGCCGAGCCGCTCAGAAATCCAGTTCATGAACGTGTTCAAGACAATCAGAAGATCATAACCTTTTCCTCCAAGTTTGGCCACCCATTTAGAGTGTTTCATGGTGGTATCGAATACATCGCCGTGAAAAATCCAGGCCTTGCCCGTCGGTAGGTTCAGTAACAATTTGTTTTGAATTTCAAGTCCACCCATTTTGAAGCCCTTGAATTTGCGCAGCATTTCGTCGTGGTTGCCCGTGATGTAGTGTACCTTAGTGCCGTTGGTCAGCATCGACGCAATTGACTTGACCACCTCCATGTGCGCTGCAGGAAAATACCGCTTACTAAACTGCCAGATATCGATGATGTCGCCATTGAGCACCAAAGTTTCGGGGTCAATGCTTTTTAAATACGATACCAATTCGGCAGCCCTCGAACCATAGGTCCCGAGATGCACATCCGAAATCACGACTAAATCTACTTTACGCTTCATGGTTTTTTTTGGTAAAGTTCAGCTTGTGATGTTTCTTTGGTTTTAAGTAAAAGTTAATCTTCGCTAGATCTTTCAAAATCAAATTGTTGATAACGACTATCAATCGTTGTTCAACCCAATAATGACATCCACCAAACTCGGATCTAAGAGCGTGCTGGTGTCGCCTAAATTACTGGTGTCGCCTTCGGCTATTTTGCGCAAAATGCGGCGCATGATTTTACCGCTGCGCGTTTTGGGCAAACCGGGCACAAATAAGATTTGATCGGGTTTGGCGATAGGGCCAATGATGCGCGCAACCGTTTGGAGGATATCTTGTTTGGTGCGTTTTTCATCACCGTGGGTATCTTCTATAATGACATACGCAAAAATGCCCTGCCCTTTGATGTCGTGCGGATAACCCACCACCGCGCTCTCAATGACACCCGCGTGCATATTGATGGCGTTTTCGACTTCTGCCGTCCCGATGCGGTGGCCACTCACGTTGAGTACGTCGTCTACCCTACCCGTAATTCTGTAAAGACCTTCTTCGTCTCGGAGGCAACCGTCGCCAGTGAAGTAGAGGTTTTCGTAGGTAGAAAAATAAGTTTGCCTGCAGCGCTCGTGGTCGTTGTAGGTGCTTCTGATGATGCCGGGCCACGGAAACTTGATACACAAATTGCCATTGACGCCATTGCCTTCAATTTCTTGCCCGTTTTCATCGACCAAACAAGGTTGGATGCCCGGAAGCGGCAATGTGGCATAGGAAGGTTTCGCTGGCGTTATACCAGCGAGGTTAGAGATCATGACCCCGCCTGTTTCGGTTTGCCACCAGGTATCGACAATTGGGCAGCGTTTGTGGCCAATTTGTTCGTTGTACCAATGCCAAGCTTCTTCATTGATCGGCTCACCTACCGAACCCAATACTTTCAAGGAGCTGAGATCCTTTCCTTTGATCGGATCGAGGCCAAAACTCATCAGGCTGCGAATAGCCGTTGGGGCGGTGTACAGAATATCTACTTTGTATTTTTCGACAATTTCCCAGAACCTACCGGCGTCTGGCCAAGTGGGCACGCCTTCGAACATCAAGGTGGTTGCACCCGCACTCAGCGGACCATAAATAATATAGCTGTGGCCGGTGATCCAGCCGATATCGGCGGTACAAAAATGAACTTGCCCCGGTTGGTATTGAAACACATTGACAAAAGTATAGTTGGTCCAGACCATGTAGCCAGCAGTGGTGTGCACCACGCCTTTTGGCTTACCTGTGGAGCCCGAGGTGTAGAGAATAAACAAAATGTCTTCTGCATCCATCGCCACAGGTGCAACTGCTGGGTTGCCCATGGTTTCTACTTTCTTGATTTCGTCTTCCCACCACACATCTCGGCCTTTGAGCATCGAAACTGGCGTGCGTGTGCGCGTGCAAACAATGACGCGCTGAATGGTTTTGTTGCCCACCAATGCATCGTCAATCACGCTTTTGAGCGGTATGTCTTTGGTTCCGCGAAAAGCGCCGTCGCAGGTCACGATAAATTCAGCACCGGCATCGTCTAGACGATCTGCAATTGCTTGCGCAGAGAAGCCTCCAAAGATAACGGAGTGAATGGCGCCAATGCGCGCGCAGGCCAAAGTCGCAATAGAAAGCTCTGGAATCATGCCCATGTAAATACACACGCGATCGCCTTTTTGCACACCATTGTTCAAAAGCACATTGGCAAACTGCTGCACCTTGAAATGCAATTCGTTGTAGCTGAGTACGCGGTGGTGCTCGTCGGGGTCATTGGATTCCCAAATAATAGCCGGCTCTTGGCCGCGCGTAGCCAAATGGCGATCTAGGCAGTTTTCAGTGATATTGAGTTGCGCACCTTTGAACCACTCTACTTTTGGCTCCGTGAAATTCCAGTCCAGGACTTTGTCCCATTTCTTTTGCCAGGTAAAGTTTTCGGCCACAGACGCCCAAAATGCTTTGGGGTCTTGAACGCTTTGTTGATAAGCTTTTTGATAATCCTCAAGTGTCTTGAGTTGGTATGGATAGTTCATCTTAGCAAGTTTGTGCTAAAATAACGAGAAATCACAAGTTACTCGATTTCAAAAGCCACCTCATTGCGCCTACCAATGAAATCCCAAGGTGCATTGTAGCCCATGTAAATCAATTGCGGCGCATGTTCAATGCCTTCTTTTTGCAAGAGCAACCTGAGTTCTGTAGCTTTCTCTTCAATTTTTTCATCATTTGTATAGCCCCCAAAGCGCAGCACCGCAAGTGTGCGCGCCGCTCGCTTGGCAATTTTCACATTGGCACTACTCGGATTGGGCAAGGCATCCATACTATATTGCTTAGGCATCACAAAAGACATTTGGGTTTCACTGCCCATCTCCATCACCACCGGGGAGGTCATGGCGATTTTTTCATTCTGCTCGTTTGCACCAAAAATATAACCCGCCACTCTTCTGAATCCCATACTACTGTTTACGCTGTAGGTATTGGAATCTAGCTGGGTCTGGGCCAAAATGAGATCCGGATAACGCCTGATTTCAGCTTTGCGACTCAACACACGAAGCACTTCATAATCAGGAGTTTCAATTGATGAACGCATAACGGAGAGCAATAAGATGAATAAAAACCCAATAACAGAAAGGGCGATAAGTAGTTTTTTCAAGCGCTTTTTTTCTTTAATAACATTGCAATTGCAAAAAAGTTCTTATCTTTGCACTCGAAATCGGCCTCGTAGCTCAACTGAATAGAGCATCAGATTACGGCTCTGAAGGTTTCAGGTTTGAATCCTGACGAGGTCACAAGCGAAAAACCCAGCACGAATGTGCCGGGTTTTTTGTTTTTAGTTTGTTAAAAATTGTTTTAGGGTGTAAAATGGATCAAGACCAAAACCTGGGGACTAGGCATAAATTTGAGTTAACCTAAAAAGAAAAAATTCAACATTTCGAACTCCTCTAAATTGAGCTCTAAACGCTTTTATTTTAGCGTTGAATGATTCCGCG
>JBEEKN010000075.1:0-6939 GCA_041168605.1 Bacteroidota bacterium
AGATTGTGTTTTTGCGTGTTTGCGAAAAAATTTTTGCAAAGGTAACCAAACTTTCTAAAGAAACAATTTAATTTTTGAACAATTCAGGCTTGAGTTTTGCGCAATTTCTTGTAGAGTTTGATTCCTAGCATCAGCGCAACGCCGACACCAAAAAACCCAAGGGTTCCGCTGATCCAGTTCAGGTGGTTTTTCAGGACCACTAAAAAGACGATAATGACCAATAGGAGTGTGGCTACTTCATTCCAAATACGGAGCAGATTAGAAGACCATTTGATCTGACCAGCCTCGGCATTTCTCAAAAGTTTTTGGGAGTAAAAATGATAAATCAGCAAGAGGAAAACGAAGCCGAGTTTGAGGTGCATCCAGGGTGCTTTGAGCAAATACGCCGGGTTGAGGGCAAGCATCCAGGCGCCAAATACAACTGTCAAGACCATTGCGGGCGTGGTGATGATCCACCACAGGCGCTGCATCATGATGACAAACTGCTTTTGTAAAATTTCTTTTTCAGGGGAAGTTTTGTCGGCGGCTTCTCTGAAGTAGATGAATAAGCGCACCATATAAAACAGTCCTGCAAACCAACTCACCATAAAAATAAGGTGCAGTGCTTTGATGAAGTCGTAGTTTGTATTCGGCATGAGACAAAATTAATCGAAAGCACTTGATTCATGCTATATTTGTAAGAAAAGCAAGCAAATGTTGGTTCGTTTATTGTTCGTTTATCTGCTCGGATGGAGTTTGACCACCAACGCACAAGTCGAGCTCCTCTCACTTGAAGGTACCTACCAAGAAAAAAACCTGATTGTCAATAACCCGCCAATGGCAGACGGCTTTGGTTTTTGCATTAGCAAAGTACTCGTCAATGGCGAAATCCTACCGGCCGTCATTCAAACCTCACACTTTGAGATCGATTTTCAGCTCTTTCACCTCAAAAAAGGCGCTGACGTGTTTGTGGTGCTCGAACACGCCGCTGGCTGCGAACCGCGCTTCTTGAACCCCAGTATTTTATTGCCCAAAAGTACGTTTGAGTGCGCACAAATTTCGGCCCAAAAAGACGGAAGCCTCAGCTGGGCAACAACCAACGAGCAGGCTGTCCTCGATTTCAGTATTGAGCAATACAAATGGGGGCGCTGGGTAGAAGTTGGGCAAGTCAAAGGGAAAGGGACCAAGGGTACAAATACGTATCAATTTCAATTGACGCCACACTCGGGTAAAAACACCGTGAGGGTGAGTCAAACCGATAGTTCGGGCAAGCCGAGAGCTTCTAAAAGCACGAGCTTTACCTCGACTATTGGAGCCGTTAGCTTCAGCCCCACAAAAGTACATTCCACCCTGACTTTCAAAGCCAAAAATCAAGTGGTCAAAACGAAATATGAGATTTACGATGCCTATGGAAATCTGCTCAAAACAGGTTATAGTGCAACAGTAGATTGCCGCAATATTGTGAGCGGTGTGTATTTCATCAACTACGACAACAAAACTGAAAAATTCATCAAAATCGACGACTAAAAATGAAGCGCATCGAACACCTCGGCATTGCAGTACAAAGTTTAGAGCAGTCTATACCGCTGTTTGAAGCACTGCTCAATACGCCTTGCTACAAACAAGAAGCGGTGGCATCTGAAGGGGTCAAAACAGCATTTTTTCAGGTGGGTGAATCTAAAATTGAACTGCTCGAAGCCAGTAAGCCCGACTCTCCGATTGCCAAGTTTTTAGAAAAGAATGGCCCTGGTTTTCATCATGTCGCTTTTGAAGTTACAGATATCGACGCGGAGCTTGAGCGCTTAGAAAAGGCGGGCTTTCAATTGATCCATCAAAGCCCCAAAGACGGTGCCGACAACAAGCGCATTGCGTTTTTACATCCAAAATCAACCAACGGCTTGCTCGTGGAGCTTTGTCAAGAAAAGAGCGCGTAAAAAGCGGTTTCGTTCTCGTAAAAATAAGTCTGTAAACCAGCTGCCTGAGCACCTGCAATATGTTGGGGGCTGTCGTCGATAAACAAGACGTCTGCCGGCGCAAAACCCATTTGATCGCAGGTCCACAAAAACGTTTCAGGATGCGGTTTCCTCTTGCCAATATCATGCGATAAAAAAACCTGCTCAAAATAGGTGCCCAAGGCTACATCAGAAACTTTTTTTAAGGCTTTTGACACCTCAACGATATGCAAAGCATTGGTGTTGCTCAGTAAAAAAAGCGGTATTTGTTGGTTATTCAATTGATTCAAAAGCGCAATTTTTCTTTGTGGAAAAGCGCCGATCATGGCGTTCCAGGCCGCAACAACTTGGTTCGGAGAAGTGCCTGCTTGCGTATACGGCAACAAGAGATTGATAAAATGTTGCTCGGAAATTTCACCGCACTCCAAACGGTCAAATAGCGCATTTTGAGCAAATTGCGTGTAGCGCTCTTTGAAATCGGCAACGCCTAATTTTTCAAATGCTTTTTCTGTGGCGTGGTAGTCGATATCGATGAGTACGCCGCCTAAATCGAAAAGAATGGCCTGATAGGTCTGTTGCATGTCACAAAGTTAAGGTTCTTGGGCTATTTGAACCCATTCTAAATTAGCCAAAATGACAATTCGATGACAATACGGCGGCAGCTAGCACTTAGCTTTGCACTATAGAAAAAGCGCTTTGTTGCAACAACTCCATATTATCGCCTTTACGCACCGACAACTAGAAGTCAGTAAAATTGGTTTGTTGCACATCGAAAAAGAAGCGCAGGTCATGCAATTAGCGCAACTCAAAGCCGCGCTTGGCCTCACAGAACTCATGTTCCTGACCACCTGCAACCGCGTCGAAATCACATTTGTCTGTAGCACTGAGCTCGACACCCCTTTTCTGACCCGTTTGCTGCAAACACTCTACCCAAAATTAGTTCCGATCCAATTAGAAGACTACGTTCGCAAGGCCGAAGTATACTCGGCAAGTGCAGCTGTTCAGCACGCGCTTTCGGTCGCCTCTTCCATAGACTCCATGATCATCGGGGAACGCGAAATCATTACTCAAGTGCGCTTGGCTTACGAACACTGCAACAGCCTTCAACTCACCGGTGACCTCCTTCGCTTGCTCATGAAAAAAGTCATCGAAACTGCTAAGCAAGTTTACACCGAGACCAGCATCTCGACCAAACCAGTTTCCGTTGTTTCATTGGCCTACCAATACCTCAAGCAACTCAATATTCCGCTCGAGGCACGCATTCTCATCATTGGCGCCGGTGTCACGAACACCACGATGTCCCGTTTTCTCAAAAAACACGGCTTCAAAAACTTTCAAGTTTTCAATCGCTCGTTGGCCAACGCCCAAAAGCTCGCCGACGAAATTCGCGGAAATGCTTTTGCACTGGAGGCGCTACCGAATTACCAAAGTGGTTTCGACGTACTGATTACCTGTACAGCCGCAGAAGGGGTGATTATTACGCCCGCACTTTACCATTCTTTACTGAACGGCGAAACACAAGAAAAAATCGTCATCGACCTCGCCATTCCGCAAGACCTCGACCAAGCCATCCTAGATGCGCATGCAGTCAAATACCTTTCAATCGAATACCTCCAACGCATCTCCAACGAAAACGTCAAGGAGCGCTCCAAAGAGCTGCAGCAGGTAGAAGAAATCATCGCCAATGCGCGCTATGAGTTTCAGCACCTCTTGCGCGAGCGCAAAGTAGAAATTGCCATGCGCAGCGTACCAGCACAAGTAAAAGAACTGCGCGCAACAGCTTACGCAGAAATCTTCAAAGAAGACCTAGACACCCTCGATCCACAAGCCAAAGAAGTGCTCGACAAAGTAGTGAGCTACCTCGAAAAGAAATACATCAGTGGCCCAATGAAGTTGGCCAAAGAAATCATCCTCAACCATGCAGACTAAACCGCTCATCCGCATTGGCACACGCGGCAGCGACCTCGCTTTGTGGCAAGCACACTTTGTCAAAAACCAACTCGAACAACTCGGCTGCGAGGTACAACTTCAGATCATCGTCACACAAGGCGATCGCATCCAAGACCTCAGCTTTGACAAACTAGAAGGCAAAGGATTTTTTACCAAAGAAATTGAAGTAGCCTTGGTCAACAACGACATCGACCTCGCGGTCCATTCACACAAAGACCTCGAAACAACACAGCCAGAAGGCCTCTGCATCGGTGCTGTCTCTTACCGCGAAGACCCCTCCGAACTTTTATTGATGCGTAAATCTGCGCAAGACGCCACCCAAAAATGGGGGCTCAAGCACGGCGCCATTATCGGGACCTCATCTGCGCGCAGAAAATCGATCATCAAAGCACTGCGCGCCGATCTGCAGATCGAAGAACTCCGCGGCAATGTGCCTACCCGCATAGACAAACTGCGCAGTGGCGCCTACGATGCCATCCTTTTAGCCAACGCAGGTGTCAGCCGCTTGGCGCTTCCGTTGGATGACCTCCACACACTTATATTAGATCCTACCGAATTTGTGCCCGCACCTGCTCAAGGTGTGTTGGGTTTGCAAATCCGTGAAAACGACCAACAAACGCAAGCTGTTGTTGCTCAACTCAATCACCCTGATGTAGCGGCGCAAATCGCCATAGAGCGCGGTGTGTTGCAAGCTTTGCAAGGCGGTTGCCAATTGCCATTGGGTGTGTACTACGGACAAGACCAAATCTATACCGCCCACGCCGCAAGTGCTCAAGAACCTGCCCATTTTTTTCAATTTGAGCTCGGTACCAACATAGAAGCAATCACCACTGTCCTGGCCCATTAACCATGGCGCGCATTTTTATTTCGAAAGACCCACAAGACCTCAATGAAGGCTTGCTCGCACTTCAGCAAAATGGCATTTTAGAAGCGCAAACACTCATTGATTTTGAAGCCCTCCCCTTTGACTGCCCTGGCAACTACGACATCTTATTTATAGCGAGTATCCGTGCAGCTGAATACTTTTTGAGCCAATGCACTACCACCGCACTCATTGCTTGTGCTGGTCTAGAAACCGCCAAAAAAGTAGCGGAGCGCTATCAAAAAGAAGTAGCATTCATAGCCCAACAATCGGGCCTACCCAAAGCAGAAGCCGCACGCTTCAACGCTTGGAGAAAGGGCCGCAGTGTTTGCTTTCCGAGCAGTCAGTTATCGATCGGTACCTACGCTGCCTTGCTTCCTGAAAGCGAAAAAATGATTGTCCCGGTTTACAACACCCTATTTAAAAAACTGCAAATCAAGGAAAAAGACATCTATGTTTTTTCTTCTCCGAGCAATGTCCGCGCTTTTCTGGAACACAACACCATACCCAGTCATGCGAAGGTAGTTGCCTGGGGTAGTTCCACCTCGCAAGAATTGACAAAAAAGCAAATCAGCGTCACCAAAGTACTCAAGGGGCAACAACAAACCGAACTCCTGACCTGGCTCAGTAAAATCTTATAATTGCTACTTTCGCTTATGAAATTCGAACAAGCAGAGCATATTCATCCTGATTTAGTCGCGCTTTTTGAACAAACGGTGCTGGGTACCAACGGCGCTAAATACAAGCATTTAGATGTTGCACAAAGCGTGGCGCATACCGACCACCCGCTGAGCTTTTCCTTGCGCAGACGCGAAAACCTGCTTGCCAATATCACCTTCTGCAAGCGCCCTTTTGGTTTGTATTTACGGTACTTTGCTTTTGACAAACGCTTTCAGTCCAAAGGAAAGGCGCGCATGAATCCGAAGTCGCAAATCAAAAAAGAAATCGAAGGCGTCTTTGAAGAGATCACGGCACGCTACCCCGGTACCCAAGCTTATTGTTATGCCTACATCGACGCCAAAAATGTGCGCAGCAAATGGATGAGTGAAACGTTTGGTTTCCAAACCAAGGCCTATTTGAATACCCAAACGTTCAGTAGGGTTTTTCCGAAGGCCGCAGCCAATCTGAGAAAAGAAAAAATTGCAGGTCAAGTTTTTCAAACAATAGAAAGCAACTACAGCCACTACAGCGCCTATTTTACTCACTTTTTTGAAAACGGAACGGTTTATACGCTTTTCGATGACAAAGGTGAGCGCCTGGCTTTTGCGCAATTTCATCAGGTGCGTTGGGAAATCCAGCGGCTGCCGGGCAAATTGGGTGGCCTCCAAGTAAAATTACTGCCCTACATTCCCTTTTTGCGCAAACTCATTCAGCCAAAAGAACACACGTTTTTAGTGCCCGATGTGGTGTGCAATCCGTCGGGAAATGTTGCTGATGTAGAGCGCTTATTTGAAGCTGTTTTGGCTCAAGAAAAACTACACACCATGCTCTGGTGGAACGACACCAGAGACCCGCTCTATCAAAAGGCACAGCAACAATTCAAATGGGGCTTGTTGCATCAAATTATCGGCGCTGCAAAGGTAGATGTAGTGGTCAGAGGAGACTTTGAACCCAAAGAACCTATTTTTATTGCAGCGTTTGATATGGTTTAAACTACGCTTGATAAGAGAGAAAGCGGGTAATCAGCAGTTCTTTAATGCGTTTGTCTACTACTGATTTTTGGCTCAAATAAAACGTAAATTCTTCATTGGTAAACAAGCCGCAGATCATACCAATATAACGATTGGTTAGATTTGGATTTTTCGACAAAAAATTGCTGAGTTGGGTTCGTTGTAATACCGGGTTTTCAATTGATTGTATAGCCTTAAATAAAGGGTTTTGGAACCACTCAAATTGGAAAAGTTCATGCTGCAGTTTCAGTATTGGACGCAAAACGTCGTTTTGAAACGATTCCAATTCAGTGGATACAGTGGCTTCTTTTCTGACGCTCGGCCTCAGTTGTTTTATAGATGTATTCGACCTCATGCTTCTTCAGACAACTCAAGGAGGCGAATGTTCGGATAAAATTCTTCTAAGTAGCCAACGGAGCGCTCTTCATCGGGGTTGGTCGTAAAAAACAAGGATTTGCACTTAGGCAAACTCTCGGTGAGGCGAACAATATAACCCTTATGGCCAGCGCGCATTTGATCTTCCAAA
>JBEEKN010000076.1:0-6689 GCA_041168605.1 Bacteroidota bacterium
ACAAGCCTTGATAACTTCGCCGTCGATTTCGACCATGGTTACCTTCTCGATGTTGCTGTGACGCAATACTTCGCGCACGGTTCCGCCGTCGCCGCCGCCGATTACCAAGACATTTTTGGCATTTTGGAGCGTGAAGAGGCTAGGGTGGGCGATCATTTCGTGGTAATGGAACTCGTCTTTGATGGTGGTCATGACCATGTCGTCGAGGGCCAACATTTTGCCGTATTTAGTAGATTCTAAGATGCGAACGCGCTGAAAAGGCGATTGTACATCAAAAAAGACATCGCCGGTGAAACGCAAAGAAAGCGCTTGGTCTTCGTCTTTGTCTGTGAACCATACGTTGCGGGTATAGAAGTCTGGGTTGCGCCACTCAGCTGCTTTTTCGCGTGCGCTAGTGATATCGAAATCGTTGCGGGTAAGTAAATTAACTGAACCGCGCTTCATTTCGATGGCAGAATAAGACTTGGCACCAAAGCATTCTTTGAGGTGATCAAAGGCAATCCAGGCGTTCATGTCGCCACAAGTAAAGACGTCTACAGCTGCATAGCCGTATTCTGGCCAAGTGTGAATTGCTAAGTGACTTTCTTGGATCACGACTACACCCGAAACACCGTAAGGCGAAAAGTGGTGAAAGGTAGAGTTGATCACGGTGGCTTCGGCTTTGCGGGCTGCGCCGACCATGTCGCGTTCGATTGCCGCTACGTCGTTCATGACATGCGGGTCACAATTCATAAACTCCACTAAGATGTGGTTTCCAAGTGCTGTACTACTCATTTGCTGTGATAAATTAAAAAATTGAGCGCAAAGTTACGCATTTTCAAGGGATTCATATGTAACTTATGTTAAATTTCAGTCGGCCAAAAAGCGCAACTTCTCTAGATGTACTTTGATGCGGGCCTGACCGAATATCACGCTGAGCTGCTTACCTTTCATTTCTTCGACCACACCGATGCGGTTGGTCTGGATGAGTTGTACCTGAGAACCTACCTTAATGCGCTCTTGCTCGTACTTTTCGGCGCGCTGCACTTCTTTCTTTGTTGGCACTTGGGTAGGAGAGGGGCTCGGCGCTTTTTTCTTGATGGTTTGCTTGGACTTCTCGAGGCGCAAAAATTGGGTGAGCTCCTGAAAAAGAGCGGTATTGACATCTTTTTTGCGAGAAGTTGCATTGAATTTTTCGATGAAGGCCAGCATTTTTTTACCCGCTTGGAGCTGTCGCTGACTGGTTTCTTGCACCTGCGTCACCTGACTTTGCTTGTGTTGTAGCTTCTGGATTTCTTGATCGTGTTGCGAACTCGAATGTTCTGCGGCTTTGGCAGCTTCTTCTAGGCGTTTATTTTGAGCCAAAAGCTGGTTGCGTTCTTTCTGAAGGCCACTCAGCAATTTGTCTAAGCGTACTTTTTGCTGATCGAGGCGCTGTTTGGCGTCTTGAATCAAGGCTTTGGAGATGCCGTTGAGCTGCGCCACTTCAAATGTAAATGAGCTACCGGGCTGCCCTAAGGCGAACTGATAAAGCGGGGAGAGGTCCTTTTCATTAAATAACATGCAGCCGTTTTGGGCCTCCGGGAGTTCGTCTGCTTTGAGTTTGATGTTGCTGTAATGTGTAGTGAGGACGCCAAAAACCTGCAGCGCATACATTTGCTCGAAGAAAACCTCTGCTAATGCGGCGCCAAGTTCTGGATCTGAACCCGTTCCAAATTCGTCTAGGAGCAATAAAGTTTGGGCATTGGCGCGCCCTAAAAAGAACTTCATGCGTTGCAAGCGATAAGAGTAGGTACTCAGTTCATTTTCAATAGATTGATTATCTCCAATATCTGAATATATCTGCTTGAAAAAACACATTTGGCTGTCTGGCGCTACGGGCACCAATAAACCAGATTGCAGCATCAGTTGCAAGAGCCCGATGGTTTTGAGCGTAATGCTTTTGCCACCTGCATTGGGGCCAGAAATAACGAGCATTCTGGATTTTTGCTGCAACTTGAGCTCTTGTGCAAAAGTAGGTTTGCCCGCTTGCTGATTGGCGCGCCTGAGCAGCGGATGATACGCCTGCTTCATGTGCATACCAGTGTGCTGGCCAATTGCGGGCAAAACAGCCTGCATCTCAATAGCTAGCTTGCATTTGGCATTCAAGAAATCAATTCTTGTCAATAAAGTTTGATACGCATTGATCAACGGACGGTATTGCACCATGAGTGCGGTGAGCGCCTGTAAAATGCGGTGGATTTCTTTGCGTTCGTCGTCGAATAAGAATTCGAGTTCGTTGTTGAGCGGTACATTGACTAAAGGCTCAATAAAAGTAAGGCTGCCGGTTTTGCTCGAGCCATGGATATTGCCTGGAACTTTGCGCTTAAACGTAGACAGCACGGTCAGCACGCGGCGCTCATTGACATACGTCTCGAGGGTTTCTGCCAGCACTTTGTCTTTGTTGTAGCGGCGCAGTTCTTTGTCGAAATTCTTATTGATTTGGTTGCGCAAGACCCGAATGCGCGTTCTGATTTCGGAAAGCTCCGCAGAGGCGTCATCTTTGATTTGTCCGTTGCGGTCAAAAACCTGATCGATTTCTTCGATGATTTCTTTGGTGTAATAGACGTGTTCGGTGAGTTCTTTGAGCAACGGATACTTGAATAGCGACTGCTCAAAAAACAACACAAGTGCGTTAACGAGCTCTGAGGCCTGGTAAATGCGGCGAAATCCTTCCAAAGAAATCACAGCTTTCTGAATGCCCAGTAATTTGATCTCTTGAAGGAGTTCTTCAAATTCGAGCTGCGGAAATTTTTCGCCGTGTACGCGCACCAAACGCAATTCATCGACGCGCTTGAGTTCTTGGCGCAAAACCGCAAATTGTGTGCGCGGCTGCAAGGTTTGAACTTGCTTTAAAGCCGTAGGGCCAATGCAGAATTTTTCGAGCCATGCTTTGATGGCTTCAAACTCGAGGTCGTGGAGGGTTTGTTGGTCGGTGCTAAACACAGTGCAAAGATAAACAACGTTTGGAATGTGGTTTTGTTGTAATTGTTATATAATTAATATTATGTTAAATATAATAGGTCAACGCACTAACAAGTCAAGAGCAACATCCTTAAAACAAAACAGCTTCATCTGGCACACCCACTGCGTTCATGGCCACGAGCGACAACACAATGATGCTCATGTGTATCGTAAACAACAAAGCAGCCGTAAACAAATGAGACCTTCCGGATTTATCTAAAATGACATGATGCAAATGAATTCTGTCGGCTTGAAAGATTTGCTGACCATGATACAAGCGCAGCGCCATAACGCGCAACAAATCAAAAACTGGCAAACTAAACAACGCCAAAAAAATCAGTGCAATTTCATTTCCCGACAATTCATTTGATGTTGTACCGCAGCAACAAGACTCCATGAGTTGCAAAGAAAACCCACACATGAGATAACCCAACAACAACGAACCGCAATCTCCCATGAATACTTTATAGCGATAAGAAAGATTGAAAAACAAAAACGCAACAATAGAGCCTATAAGCACCAAACTCAAAAGCGAAAAATGGACATGTTCAGAGCGGTAAAAAAACAACGCCATGACAGCGAAAAAATTGATAGAAATTAGGGCAGCCAGCCCATCTATACCGTCTATCAGATTAATAGCATTGATTAAAACCAAAAAGAATCCGAAAACAAGCACTTGAAATACACCTGGCGGGATCAGCTCAAAAAGCGAAGCGAGTCTAAAACTTTCGATGGCATCGTGGTAATACCTTACAATTCCGAATAACGCAATGATTTGCGCAAACATTTTAACCATAGGTTTAACTGAGCGCAGGTCATCGTAGAGGCCAATTGCAAAAAGCAGAATAGCGCCTGCAAACATAAATCCTAATCCTTGGGGATCAAATTTATTCCTTGCAACAATTACAAAAACAGCCACGGCCACAAAAAACACTACTCCTCCTATTCTCGGTACTTGTATGATGTGCGAGCTGCGCAAATTGGGAATATCCAATAATTGATGGCGTTTGGCAAAACTGATCAGCAAAGGCATAAGCGCTGTTGAGCCAAACAAGCTGAGCGCAAAAACGATAAATTGTTGGGTAAAAATTTCCATAACGAGGTACTTAACGCTTGATTTTTCTTTCGATCCTGAAACCTTGCGTTTGCAAGTAATGAAACAGCAACGCGCGCTCTGCGCTACTTGATGGCAGTGCAAATAGTTGTAATTTGGGCGCTACACCGACTGGCGCAAAATAATCTTGGCCCAGTCCTTTCCAATTTTGACGGCGCACCAAAAGGACATACAAGCTCGCTCCTTGAATACCGACACTTTTGATGTTATCGTAGTGCACAGCCACCGAAACTTGTTCACCCCCGCCCTTCGGAGCATTTTTAAATACAAAATGTTCGTCTTCTAAAACCAGTGTTTGAAATTGCTTGGCTTTGACCTTGCGCGCATCCAACACTGCTAAATAACTACTGCGCAGCAATACAATGGCCACCACCACACCAATCAACAGAAAATACCATTCCGTATCTAGTAAAAAATACAAGGAAGGAATAGATACCACGGCTGTCAATAGCAATAGTGCTATTTTTTGGTACAAATGAACTGAACTTACGCTTAATGTTTTTCTCATAGCAATTTAAAAATTGTTCACAAAGGCTTTTAGAAACTTGAACAGCGCAAAAATGAGGATTTAAAATAAACCTTATGTTAGACTTATATTAAACGCATGCAATTAGAACTTCAATGGTACAATTTTGATGTTTTTGAAACATGTTTTTGATGTTTCAAAAGTTATCAAAAATGCTCAAAAATCCCTAAATTTGAATATGTTTCTCAATCTACTCAACCTTTTCAGCGGCTTTAGCCTGATCCTAATTGCCTTGGCTATTTTGCTACATTATGCTCGGACGCAAAAAATCAATTTTTTCTTTTTTTTACTGATGTTGATGTCCGGGATTTCACGTCTTCACTTCGGTCTAACTTCACTTCATTTTCTCGATGAAAACCAACCTTTAGCACTAAGGTTTTTCATCACGATGTTCCTCTTACCACCTATCGTCTTTCTTTGCCTGAACTCATTTATCTCCATCAAAACACCGCTCAAAAAAATCATAGCGCACCTCTCCTTTTTCTTTTCGATCTTATTTGCACGCATTTATTTTGGCCAAATCAACATGAAGGCGATCGGCATCATTTTCCTTGTTTATTCTGGCTTTTATTACTTCCTATTGATCCGCAGCACCCTCTCCTACTTCAAGCAGCATCAGTCAGTGTTTTCAAGACAACAATTATTCAAGGTCAAGCAACTCGTGGTCTGGATTTTTGCGCTTTCTTTCAATAATTTCGTCATTATTATTTATTACGTACTACTCGCCTCGCCCAATAAAGCAGAAGCCATACAAAGTATTTTTCACAGCACTATAATCAGCTGGGTATTGTTTCTCATTTACTTATTTTTCAATCCCAATATCATCTTCAATGAGGTTTTTCAAAAGAAGGATCGCAATAGAGACTTCTCTAAAGAATTCAACATCTGGAGCACCAAAGCCCTGCACAAAATAGAGCCGCAAGACAGCGCGCTCGAGGCCATTGTGCGTAAAAACACTGCAAAAATGCTAGAAGACTTCAAGCAACTCAAGCCAGAAGGTATTATTGAAACTACGAGCACCAAACTCTTGAGTGAAATTGCCAATCAGCTCAATTACCCCAAAAGCCACCTCAAATTTATCCTGAAGTACCATTGCAGGTTTTCTCAGAGTGACTACTTGAATTTAATGCGCCTGATTCATGCCCTAACGCTCATCAACAACGGTTACCTCGAAAATTACACCATTGAAACCCTTGGCGAGCATTGTCATTTCAATTCGAGAACTTCTTTTTACAGACATTTCAAAAGGCACTTAGGGGTTTCCCCTTCGCAGTATAAAACTTTGATTGAATAACTTCAAAAGCTTAATTTTACCTCACAAACCAACAAATATGGCTATCTATTCTTTCAATGGTTTTATTCCGGTCGTCAAGGCTTCGAGTTTTGTGCATCCGCAGGCCAATGTCACCGGCAATGTACTGATCGGTGAAAACGTATATATAGGCCCAGGCGCCGTTTTGCGTGGCGATTGGGGGCAGATCATTATCGAAGACGGCTGTAACGTGCAAGAAAATTGTGTCATTCATATGTTCCCTGGCACCACCGTTCATTTGAAAGCCGGAGCACACGTGGGCCACGGCGCTATTATCCACGGCGGCACCCTCGGTGAGAACTGTCTCATTGGCATGAATGCCGTCATTATGGACGACGTAGAAGTTGGCAAAGAATCCGTCATTGGCGCTTTATCTTTTGTGCCGGCCAAAATGCAAATTCCGGCGCGCAGTTTAGTGGTGGGCAATCCGGCAAAGGTCATCAAGGAAGTTTCGGACGAAATGATCGCCTGGAAAACCGACGGAACCGCCTTATACCAACAATTACCTTCGGATTGCCATTCAAGTCTTGTTCCTTGTGAACCATTAACCGAGGTCGAATCCAATCGGCCAACGCAACAAAAGACCTATTTTAAGTGGCAAGAAAGGAAATAATGTATTACCTTTGTCTCCCGTAGTTACAAACGTTATATGTCCAATTCAACCAAGTATGTTTTTGTAACCGGGGGTGTGACTTCTTCCTTAGGGAAAGGCATCATTTCAGCCTCGTTAGCAAAACTTTTACAAGCCCGTGGTT
>JBEEKN010000077.1:0-6586 GCA_041168605.1 Bacteroidota bacterium
CGGAGCGACACCGGTACTAGAGGGCGGACGCGTTTCTGTTCCGGCTTCTGCTCGAGGATTGCTGCTGTGGCGCGCAGTAGCCGACGACCGAGCATGGGCGGGGTCGCTAGTGGTAGACTAATCCCAGAGTAATCGCCCTGTAGGGCTGATCGACACAATCACGAAGTGCTGAGCCTTCGTTTAGTAATTAAACTCAAGCCTTTTGGAGACCCTCAGAGCGCGGATTAGTTTTTAACTAGCCGTTGCATTTGGCTTTGGTCGCCCGAAGTAATTCTCAGGGCATAGACGCCTGCGGGAAGGTCCGAAGCATTGATCGTCAGGGTAGAAAGACCTGTGCCTTGGGCAGCTCGCAGTTGCTTACCCTGAAGGTCATAAAGGCAAACGCTAAAGTCCGATTGGGTTGAGTTGCTAATGGTCCACTGGTCCACGGTAGGATTAGGGTAGAGCCTAAAGCCGTTTAAAGGCTCGATTTGCGCTGTGCCGAGGGCTACGTTGGCGTACTTGACGTCGTCAAAGTAGAAGGTGGAGTTTGCGGATCCGTTGCCGACGCTGCTGCTGCCTGCTACAAAATCAAACAAGAAAACCAGGGTGGGCATGTCGCTGAGTGATCCGGCAAAGTCAAAAGAAAGGGTTTCCCATTCTGAGGTTTTGGTCGTCAGCACGCTGCGTTCGACTCCCCAAAAGGGCTTTTCGGTTTTGAGCGTAACGTTGGTTCCGATGGGCGCCGAGGTCCAGACCTTCATCGTGAGCACGGTGTGGGTCGCGAAGTTTATGGGGCTGGTGAAGGTTATTTTGCTTCCGCCAAAGGGGGCGCCCAGGTGACGAACGATTTTTGCGACCGTTGCACTGGTATTCGCCGGAGTCACGTAGGGGTTGGGAACCACGGTGAGTTGGGCGCTCTCAAAGCTAAAGAAGTGGTCTGTGTTGGTGCCGGATTCGAAGGTAATGGGAAGCCCGGGCAGCGGGGTGGCTATGGACCCCGCAATTTGCTCAATGTTGTCAAAATAAAACGTATTTCCGCCCCCGTTGGTGAATGGCTGGGGCATAATTATTAGGTTAGCACTGCCGCTGGGGGCGGGAATTCCAAAGTCAAAGAGGAGCGTTTGCCATCCGCCCGAGACCGTGGTTATTGCGTCCACTTCGCTGGTGTAGGGCGCCTCAAGCTTCACCTTGATCACGGTACCCACGGGCTGGGTAGTGTAAACATCCATTGATAGAATGCTGGTTTCTGGATTGTTGAAGTTCAGGGAGGTAACTCCGGCGATTCTGCCGCCCGCCCATTGGTTGTTTGCATTGACTTTTACAATTTTAGCCACATTGCTGCTGCTGTTGCCCACCAAACTTGGGTTGGGAACGATGGTAAAGGTTGCCCCGTCGTACCCCTGCATTCCTGCTGTGGCGGACTCAAAGTCAAAGGGAAGGGTTTGCGCAAACCCAACACTAAGGGAGGCGGTGAGCAGGGAGGCTAGGAGTTTGTTCATTTTTAAATGCAATGCGGGCAACAAAAGGGTCCCGGAATTTTGAAGGTTTAAGCGAATCGAATAAGAGTACAAGGTAAGGACTTAGGCCACGGCAAAATGCATTCAAGTCCATATACACTGGTCTTGGCCGCTCCCGTGTCTTCAAGGGAGGCAAGTGCAATGCCATGGTTTGGTCGCTAAACAAAGATCATATTAAGGACTGGGGAGGTTCTAATACGTCCTAGGCTAGGGTGCCGATTAGTTGTCTGGGTTACTATTAATCCTATTTAGTTACCACAACTTTTTTTGTAGCGTTTATAGTTGCCCCTGAAATTTTTACCAAGTAGCTTCCTGCATAAAGTGTTTTTGTATCCAAGTACGTATTGGTTGCTCCAGCATTGATGGAAGATTTTTGAACCAACCGTCCTGTCACATCAAATAATTCAATGCTCAAATTTTCATTGTTCAAACCCAATACTTGAATAGCAATAAAATCATTGGAAGGATTTGGGAATACATTCACTTTGAAATCACCAGCGCTATAATTTGAAATTCCAGTTGTAGCAGGAGTGTAAATGATTGTTGTCTCATCTACAGCAGTGACTTTTCTGTTGGCATATACGCCATTGAAAGTTGGACCAACAACATAGGGATAAGCCGAATTCCAACTGGCATCAACCGTAGAGAAATAGCAATAGATACCAGCAGGATATTCAGGTGTTACACAAAATCTTCCGTTGTGTTCATCTAAATAACTGGGAGTGCCAGCTGAAGTTGGAGTATAAACATAGTCTTCCCTAAAGTAGCCATTAAAAAACGTTTGTGTGCCCACTACAGCACCAACGGCTGGCCCATTTAGTCTTGTTGTATTTGTGCTTAAATGATAACTTGATTTCATTCTCACAATTCCACCCGTGCCGTTTACATTGAGGTAGCCATAAGCTCCGTAAATTGGAAATCCATCATAGGCATATCCAATTAATGGTGAATGCTGCGTGCTATCAATTGCATATAATCCGTCCGCATCATACAAATTGCAAATAGTAGAAATTACATTCAGGTCTAATTTAAAAGCAGATGGGTTTTGGTGATGATGATAGTTGCCCATTGCAGGATGCGCCTTTGAACAATCAAAGCCGGCTTTCTCTGCTGGTATTGCATCCCTATTCCATGCCTGTGTTGCGCCCATCCCCCCAGGGCACATTGGATAGCCAGGTCCACCGCACAATGATCCAGTAGCATTATTCCATGCTACACCGTCACGATAATCAAACAGCGCAACACCATTTATAAATATTCCAATGTTTCCGCCGCCAGTAGCTGTTGGAGTTCCTGTATTTTGAACGGGGTTTAATGGTATTTTGAAAATAGCATTTTGATTAGTAGCAACGGATGGGTTGCCATCCAAGAAAGGTCCAGTAGGGTATGCAGGAATTCCTTTAGTATGGATAAAAACATTGTTTGCAGAATACTCTACCAACTGACAGTTTACCAAAATACCGTTTGATAATGCAACGGAATTCCCCGAAACATAATAAGTTCCAGTCACGGAAGTGTTCTGCAAAATAGATGTGATTGCAGGATTGAGTTGTGCTAAGCTCAAAAGGCTTCCGAAGAGAAGAGAGGTGAAGAGAATTGGCTTAGTCATTTTATTGTTTGATTAACTGATTGTGATTTAAGAGATGGACGACGTTCATTGTTTAATCCTTCGCAGTCTCCGAAAACAGTTCTTTAGGATAAAAATAGTCTGGATTGAAAAGAAAGGAATGGTCGGTAAGGGTAAGCAGAAAGGCAATGACGTCTACCTTCTCATTGGAACTTAATACAATGGTTTGTTGCAATTCAGGTGCAGGTGATTTATGTTTTTCAGTGCCATGGGTGTAATGATTCATCACTTGCGAAAGTTTTTTAAATCTACCATCGTGCATGTATGGATACGAAAATTCAATATTCCTAAGTGTGGGAACTTTAAACTTTAAAGAGTCTGATGGATTTCTTGTAACCTGGTATCTTCCATAATCATTGAGTGTGGTGTCAATAGGTATGCCATTGTTTCTAAAATCATCGTTCGTAAAAAGTGGTTCGGTGTGGCACGATGAACAATTCTTTTTGAATAAAATGTATCCGTTGTTTTCTTGTGACGTGAAAACAGATTGCTTTCGCATAACGCTGTCGTATTTGGAATTGCTTGAAACCAATAAGAGCAAGAATTGTGAAATTGCTTTTAACGTGCGTTCGCCCGTAACTACAGAATCGCCAAATGCTTTGTAAAATAATTTCGGATACAATTTGCTTGCTTGCAATTTGAAGACAACATGCGTTATGTTTTCATCCATCTCATCAGGATTGCTAATTGGAGCCAATGCCTGCATATCTAAATGGTTGATGGAACCGTCTCTCATAAATGATTCTTGCCAAGCCAAATTCATTAAGGCAGGCGAATTGCGAAATCCAATTTTATCTTCAATGCCATGACTTAAGGCATGGTCAACATGGGTGAACGCCGAAAATTGCGAATGACAACTGGCGCATGAAATCATATTGTTTCTTGAAAGAATAGGGTCGTAAAATAATGCTCTTCCTAATTGAATTTTGTCTTCACTCAAAGGATTTTTTGAAAAATCGTAAACAGGTTTTGGGAAATTTTTTGGCACCTTAAACAAGTCAACGTTAACAGAGCGAAACGCAACAATTGCGAAGCAGAGCAATGAGAATATGACTAATTTTGGTTTCAATTCTCGGTAAGGGTAAATGCGTTTGCCACAATTTTGGAAATCAAAACAGCTTCTGCACTTGGGGACATGATATGGTTTGTTCGTGGCAAATCAACTTGCTCCAATATTTTTTGCACATCTAATTTCAGATCTATTTTACTTGCATCATTAATCGGGAAGCTCAACGTTTGCAGACAATAATTAGGTTTCTGATAGCCGCCTAAGTGAAATTGAAATTCGTTATTTCGTGTTGTACAAAGTGGACTCGTTCCTTCTAATTTAAAATTAATGTAGCCGCTTTGCCAAGTCCAATACATTCCTTTAGTTGGGTCAAGGTCGCCACCCATAGCACCGGAAACATTGGTTGCACTGTCTATTCCTAAATTAAATTTCAGTTGGTCAAAAGGAATGTTTTGTTTGTTGTTTACTACAATTATAAGCGGATTAGTTTGTCTGGCATCAACCAAATGAAAACTGTTTTTTTCTTCTAGAACTACTTTACCGTTTCTCAGCAATTGTATTTTGGAAATGTAGAATTTCACTTCTGTGATTTTCAAATGCGTAGAATCGTTGGTAGTAAAAGCGGAGTCAACTAAATCCAAGTGGGTAGCACCAAAAGTTGTCGATACAGAAAATTGCACTGAATTGGTCTGCGAGAACGCATCACAATAAACAGCGATAAAAAGCAATAGAAAAAAGGTCTTATTACTTTTCATTTTTGGAATTTGTTTGTGAGTAAATATCTTTACAATTTCTTTACACAATTCATCGTATTTTTTCAGTTGATATGGTTTGTAAAGTTAGGTAATTTTTTGAAGACGTTTGCAATTGAAATCCTCAATAGCGATCAAGAAGAAGTATTGTTTCGTGGGACTTGGACGCATCGGGGATGAAAAGGTTTAAGCCAGTCCATGCTATAGCCCATGTCAGAAGACATATAAAAAGAAAAAGCCATCGAAAATCGATGGCCCATCTATATTTTCACGGCCCAATCAAAGGGTGCGGCGAGCTTTGCTGGTCCTCGAAGTTATGACTTCGACCAAAGTACTTTGTAGGTATTAAGCGACTTGTAAATCAAGAAAATAGCTAACGCAAGGGTCAAGAACGCTCCTCCGATACCCTTTAAGTCGAGAAAAAGGTGAAAGAGAAATGCATTCAAGAGAATGGGGAAAACAATAACAAGCATTAAGGCGGAGTACCTGTTGATCATTAGAAATAGGCCTGAAATAACTTCAACTGCCGCGACAAGGACCATTAGATACCCCGTCTCCATTAATGCCCCCATAAAGGATTCGGCCGGTTCTGGCATTGGCGGAAGAGGCATGAAATTTAGAAACTTGTTTAATCCAAAAACTATGAGAATGAGGGCAAGTAGGGAACGGGTGACTTTTTCTGCGTTTAAGTTCATGATCTTGGTTTATTTGTTTTCAATTTTTAGATGCGAGCCGTCGCAATAGCCGTTGGCATCAGAGGTGTTTCCACACCCACACTTGGGTCTTTCAATTTTCATGGTTCTTTTAATTTTTAATTTCGATTCAAATCTAGTATCTTTAGTTACCAAAAGAAACAAGTTACCAAAAAGTAACCATTAATTTGTGGTTACCAGTAAGTTACTATCGCCCATGACCAAAATCGAAAAATGCCCCGTTCTAAACTTTACCGAACAGATTGGCGGAAAATGGAAACTACCGATACTCAATGTAATTCGACAGACTGGTTCACCGCGCTTCGGAAAAATCCATCAGATTGTTGAGGGAGTATCTCGAAAGGTGCTTACGGATCAGTTAAAGAGCCTTGAGCATCACGGTTTGATTACGCGAAGGCAGTTTGAGGAGGTTCCGCTTCGAGTAGAATACTCCTTGACAGAAAAGGCCAAGGAGTTAAATTATGTTTTTGAAGCTATTGAGAAGTGGTCTAAGGCAACAGTGGAATAGTAAGCGAACCAACTTCAAGAGTATACTTATAATTCATGATATACTATGTAGAGAGCGCAAGACAAAGTACAATTAAACCATCCCTTTTATATTAAAACCTGTATAAGAAATAAAGCAACATAAAATGAACAGAATTCAAGTAATTTTAACGCTAGACATGAATAATATTCCATCCAATTTTCAAGAAATTCTTGTTGAGGAAAAGAAGGTAGTTGAGCTTTGGAAAGCTAAAGGTGTTTTGGAACACCTTTATTTGAGGGACTTAAAGAATGGTGCAGTTTTGATTTTTAAAAATGTTACCGAAAATGAAGCAAAGGATTTAATGACAGAATTGCCTTTGTACCCGTTGAGAAAAAATGTAGAATATTTGAATTTGATTCAGCAGTTTTAATAACGCAACTAATTAGTACCTAAAGGGTATGTTTATCAATAAGGTATTTTGACGCTTCTATAGTTGCATTGATCTACTAGTGGTCGC
>JBEEKN010000078.1:0-6543 GCA_041168605.1 Bacteroidota bacterium
ATAATGTAGATGCGAATTTAAGAATAATCGGACTAAAAAATTTTTCTCGAGCTATTTGCCGAGAAGAAAAAACTTCTTAACTTTGCACTCGCATTGAAAGATGCACTTTTATTGGCCCATGGTGTAACTGGCAACACGTCTGATTTTGGTTCAGAAGAGTCTAGGTTCGAGCCCTAGTGGGCCAACAAAAAAAAGCCTCCGCTTGGGGGCTTTTTTATTTGCAGTAACTTTGAAAAAATACTGACCATGTCCGACACACGTACAGAACTTTCCGATTTAGGCGAATTTGGCCTCATCGATTTATTGACCAAAGACTTAACGACGCAACACCCCGAAACACTTCTTGGCGTTGGTGACGACGCTGCAGTGATCGACATCGGCAACGGACAATGTCAAGTGGTGAGTACCGATCTTTTGGTAGAAGGCGTGCATTTCGACCTGAGTTATATGCCTTTGAAGCATTTAGGCTATAAGGCAGTTGCGGTCAACGCGTCGGATATCTGCGCTATGAACGCGACACCTAAGCAAATTACGGTTGGCTTGGCGGTATCGAATCGGTTTTCAGTAGAGGCGCTCGAAGAATTGTACGACGGCATTAAATCTGCCTGTACCGACTACAATCTAGACCTCATTGGCGGCGACACCACCTCTTCGCAAAGCGGACTCATGATCAGCATTACAGCAATCGGCACGGCAGCGCAAGCCGATATCACCTATCGCTCTGGCGCCAAAGAATACGATTTATTGGTGGTTTCCGGTGACTTAGGTGGCGCCTACATGGGCTTGCAGGTCCTCGAGCGCGAAAAAGAAGTCTTTAAAGCCAATCCAAATATCCAACCCGACCTCGACGGCCACGATTACATTCTCCAAAGACAACTCAAGCCACAAGCGCGTCTGGATGTCGTTAGATATTTGAAAGACCTGGGTGTTAAACCGACTTCAATGATCGATGTCTCGGATGGTTTAGCAAGTGAAGTATTGCATTTGTGCAAGTCGAGCCAAGTAGGTTGCCATGTTTATGATGAAAAATTGCCAATTGATGCCAAAACTTCTATGGTGGCCATCGATTTCAATCTCGACCCGAGCATGTGTGCTTTAAATGGCGGCGAAGATTACGAGTTGCTCTTTACCATCTCCCAAAAAGATGTAGAACTGATCCAATCCAACCCAAATTTCACGATCATCGGTCACATCGCCAATGCGGCAGACGGCATTTATTATATTGATAGAGCGGGTTCTGCAGTCACTTTGCGTGCGCAAGGTTGGAAGCAATTCAATTGATTGCTGTTTGAGATTATTTTAGTCGATACGAGGCAAATTAATTTGGTCTTTGTGCACAATCGTGAGCGGATAGCGTCCGCGGATGCGCTCCACTAATTCTTCGGCTTCTTTTTGGGTCCTGAAATCGCCAACCATTAAATTGAAGTTGGGCGCTTCAAAGCGCACATACGTATCGATTTTTGGATATTCACTGACAAACTGAGCGCGGGTCTGATCAATGATCATTTTGTCTGAATCAAAACAAAGTTGCACGCGGTAGCCTGGCATCAGCTTGCTGTTCTTTGCCGCGACCTTCTGCTCGATGCGCGGATCGGCAATCAATTGGATTTGCGCCTGCAAATTGCTGTAAAATAGGATGATAAAAACGATAGAGAGCCTGCCTTTCATGTCCACAAAGTAAAAGAGAAAATTCGGCAATACAAAACCCTTATTTAGATTCATTTTAAATTAACTCTTGCGACCCATTTTTTGTCATCAAAATGTCATAAACTGCCTTGTTTGCTTTATTTTTGCTGCCGATAAAAAGCGGTCTTTCCGCCCAATTTTAAAGAGTGAATTAGTAATTTTTTACATGGAAATATCTAACATTCAGTCGCTTAAGCGCATCAAATCCTTGGCTTTTGCCGCACTAATTTTCAGCTTTTCTGCAGTCTCAAATTTTGCCTCAGCGCAAGGAGAAGGGCTGTTTAAAGCCAAATGTGCCACCTGTCACATGCCCCACAAAAACTCAACTGGCCCTAAATTAGCGGGAGCCAGAGCGAAGTGGGCAGCCGGCGGCGCCAAAGAAGGTAGTATCTACCAATGGGTAAACAACTGGCAAACTGCCGCAGCCAACGATCCGTATGCTGCCGAAGTTTCTAAGTGGTCTCCAACGGCCATGTCTGCGTTCCCCGATCTCAAAAAAGAAGACATCGATGCTATCCTTGATTGGGTAGATGCACAACCAGAGGCTCCAGCAGGAGGTGGAACAACAGCCGTTGCTGGTGCAGAAGGAGCTACAGCTGCATTGCCTGTTGAAGAAGAATCCAATACCTGGATTTGGCTCATCATGGGCGTCATTTTTGTCGTGATCATTATGGCTGTTGGTGGCGTTCGCCGTCAGCTTAAAATTGCTACCTCAGAAGACGGAGAAGAAGCAGAAAAAATGACCTACGGTGAGGAATTGCGCGCTTTGGCTTGGAAGTACCGTTTGCAAGTTGGTCTCACTACACTAGTTGTTGTGATTTCACTCATCGTGGCTTTGTTCCAATCATTGTATTCGATCAACATCATGGAAGGTTACCAACCTTCGCAGCCAATTGCCTTCCCGCACAGCCAACACGCTGGCATCAACGGCATCGACTGTAAATACTGTCACAACACCGTTACCAAATCTAAATCGGCAAGTATTCCATCTGTCAACGTTTGTATGAACTGTCACAAACAAATCGACGGTGCTGGTAAGCCTTTTGAAGGTCAGATCAAGAAAATTTACGCTGCAGCAGGTTGGGACAAAGAAGGCATGAAATACACTGGCAAAACCAAGCCAATCGTTTGGAATAAAGTACACGTCTTGCCAGAACATGTTTATTTCAATCACTCTCAGCACGTTGTTGTTGGTGGCCTAGACTGTAAGCAGTGCCACGGCGACATGACTCAGCAGGTAGAAACCGTAAAAGTTCAGCCCGTTGAAGAACTCAACAAAATCGAAGGCAATATCAAACTCACGCGCAAAACCCTTACAATGGGTTGGTGTATCGAGTGTCACGGCAAAAAAGACGTTGCTATCGGTAACGGCAAAAACGCCTACTACGACGAAATTCACCGTCGCCTCAAAAAAGACCCTAAACTTTACGCACAATACCTCAATGACGACGGTAAAGTAACAGTCAACGAACTTGGCGGTTGGGAATGCGCAAAATGCCACTATTAATTAAGTAATAACCATACTTGTCGAAATAAGACCATGGAAATGTCAAAAAAATATTGGAAAGGTATTGACGAACTCAAGCAAACTCCTGAGTTCATCAAGAACAAAGATCAAGAATTTCCAAACCAACAAAGCGTTGAAGATTTCTTAGCAGATGAAAATCTTGCCGAGTCTTCTACAGCTCGTCGCGACTTCTTGAAGTTTCTCGGATTCTCTGTTGCTGCCGCTACTTTGGCAGCTTGTGAGGCGCCAGTCACCAAAGTTGTTCCTTACGCTGTTAAACCAGAAAACGTAACGCCTGGTATGCCAACTTGGTATGCGAGCACTTACTACGATGGCGCTTCTTACGCCAGCATCATGGTCAAAACGCGTGAAGGTCGACCAATTTTCATCAAAGGCAACAAAGATTTCGGTTTCACAAAAGGCGGAACCAACCCACAAATCATTGCTTCTGTTCTAGGTCTTTACGACTCCGCACGTTTGGTACAGCCTTTATATAAAGGTTCCAAAACCACTTGGGACGCCGTCGATAACGGCATCAAAGAGGCAATCAAGTATGCCGGTAAGATTACCTTGCTTTCCAATACCGTTATTTCACCATCTATTCAACGCGCTATCTCAGAAATGGCAACTAAGTTGAATGGTGAAGGAGGATCGAAGTTTGAACATATTCAATACGATGCCATTTCTTATGCAGGAATGCGCGAAGCAAATATGCTCAACTTCGGAGCACGCATCATTCCAGGTTATGATTTCTCCAAAGCAAAAACAATCGTTTCTGTGGGTGCAGACTTCTTGAGCACTTGGTTGTTGCCAACTGAATTTGCAGTACAATACGGTGCAACCCGCAACCCAGAAGGGGAGTGGATGTCTAAGCACTTCCAATTTGAGTCAGTTCTTTCTGTAACTGGTTCAAATGCCGACGTGCGCAGCATGATCAAACCATCTGAAGAAGCAGCTGTGCTTTCTTACATGATCAAAGCAGTGCAAGGCAAAGCAGCTACAGGTGGCTCTTGGAAAGCAGCTGCAGACAAAGCAGTAGCAGCACTCAAAAAATCTAAAAAAGCATCAATCGTAGTTGCCGGATCAAACCACATCGGTGTTCAGCAACTTGCTAACGAACTCAACAACCTTTTAGGTGCATACGGTTCAACCATCGATTTAGCAAATACCATCAACCTTCACCAATCAGAAGATGCCAAAGCGCTTCAATTAGCTGCTGCAGTTGCTGCTGGTAAAGGACCTGAGGTACTCATCATGATGGGTGTCAATCCTGTATACAGCATGCCTAACGGCGCTGCTTTTGCAAAAGGCTTGAAGCAAATCCCTACAACAGTTGCCATCTCTTCTTTTGAAGACGAGACAGCAAGCAACTGTACTTTTGTTTGCCCAGACAACCACCAATTAGAAAACTGGTCAGATTTCGCTGCCAAAGCTGGCGAATACGCAATTGGTCAGCCAACTATTCGCCCATTGCACAATACAGCAAGTGCGCTTGAGTCTTTACTCGTTTGGAATGGTAGCGCTGCGCGCGGTGGTCAAGACTCCGCTGTTGCCTACGACTACATCAAGGCTACTTTTGCAGCCCTCAATCCAACTGGCGACTTCAATTACCTTACACACAACAGCTGTACTGCAGTCCCTGTAGTACCTGCTGCCCTAGCATTTACTGCTGCACCGGTTAAAGATTTACCAAAATCTGCCGATACAGAAGTCGTATTCTATCAGAAAGCGGCTATCGGAAACGGTGATTTCGCCAACAACCCATGGTTGCAAGAAATGCCAGATCCAGTTACCAAAGTAACTTGGGACAACTACATTACCATGAACCCAGTCGAAATGGAAGGCAAATACGCCACTACCTACGACCAAGAACATGGCTTGAATTTAGCTACTGTTTCCGTAAACGGAAAATCAGTTACACTACCAGTTTACCCTTTACCGGGTCAAGCGCCGAAAACAATTGGTATTGCTTTGGGTTATGGTCGTGGTGCCAACGGTGAAAACATCGGAAAGGCAGCATTCCAAACCAAAGAATACGGCGGACACGTTCAAACTGCCGATGGCAAACCAACACCAATTGGTGCCAACGTCTTTGGAATGGTTACTACCGGAGCTACTTTCGTTTACAGCGCTGCAGCAAAAATCACTGCCGCTGAAGGTACTTACCCAATTGCGGCTACGCAAATTCACCACACCGTAATGGGTCGTGATTCCATCGTTCGCGAAACCACCCTCTCTATCTTTAAAAATAAAGAAAGAGAAGCGTTCAACGCGCCGCACATGCTCCAAAAGCTAGACAAGCACGGCAAGCACGTAGAGGCTCCAATGTCAGAGTTTGACCTCTGGGCTGCGCACCCTGTTGAGAAAATTGGTCACCGTTGGGGCATCTCCATCGACCTTTCTTCTTGTATCGGTTGTGGCTCTTGTTTGATCGCTTGTCAGTCAGAAAACAACGTTCCTGTTGTCGGTAAAGATGAAGTACGCCGTGGCCGTGAAATGCACTGGTTGCGCATTGACCGCTACTTTGCTTCCGATGAAGAAGCTGCAGTAGGTACAAAAGCCGATAAAGAAACATTCAGCTATGATGAGGCAGAAATTCCTGCCTTGAACCCATCTGTTGTGCACATGCCTTTGATGTGTCACCACTGTAACCACGCACCATGCGAGACGGTTTGTCCGGTAGCTGCAACTACGCACTCCAACGAAGGTCTCAACCAAATGGCTTACAACCGTTGTATCGGTACCCGTTACTGCGCCAACAACTGTCCATACAAAGTACGTCGTTTCAACTGGTTCAACTATCCTTCTTACAAGAAGTTTACGGAAGTCAACCCAGCACAAGACGACCTCGGCCGTATGGTACTCAACCCAGACGTTACCGTGCGCACACGTGGTGTCATGGAAAAATGTTCACTTTGTGTACAACGCATTCAAGCAACTAAATTGGTTGCCAAGAAAGAAGCGCGCGTAATTGCCGATGGCGAATTTGCTACTGCTTGTTCTGATGCTTGTCCTACCAACGCTATTGTTGTTGGAGACTGGAACGACCTCAAATCTATGATCCGTGAGAAATCAGAAGGTATTCGTGCCTACCAAGCACTCGAAGAAGTAGGCGTGAAGCCAAACGTTTGGTACCAAGTGAAGGTGCGCAACGAAGACAACTCATTGCTCGATCATATTCAAGTAGCTGAAAAAGCTCATCATTAATTATTATTCAATTAAACTACTGCAATGCAAAAGGAAGCAGCAATCAGAGAGCCCCTCATTTTAGGTCACAAAACCTATCATGACGTAACAGAAGATGTTTGTCGTCCGATTGAGGACAAAGCACCTAAAATGTGGTATATCCT
>JBEEKN010000079.1:0-6161 GCA_041168605.1 Bacteroidota bacterium
TAACGCCCTTCAATGAGTGAAAGCGATAGTCGAAGATACAAACATTATTGTAAAAAATACAATAAGTGAAATAATTTTACATTTTGAAGCTATACTCGTTCGCTAGCAAACGTTGTTGGTAGGTATCGCGGTCAAAGGTGAAGAGTTTGGCTGGTCGGTGTTTGACGTTCTTTTGTTTTTCGTTGAGCGCAATAAGAGGGATATACTTGATTTTTTTTCTGAAATTGGCTTTGTCCATTTCTTGCTCGAAAGCAAATTCATAGAGCTGCTGAAACTCATTGAGCGTAAAGCGCTCTGGCAATAAATCAAAGCAAACGGGCTCTGTTTGCAGCTTTTGCTTGAGCATTTCGTAGGTGCTTTCCAAGATGTGGTTGTGGTCAAAAGCCAAGGCTGGCACTTCATTGAGCGGTACCCAACTGATGTCATCGGCCCAAGAAGAAGCTTTTACCTGAAAATCTTCGATGCGGACAAGTGCAAAATGGGCAATGGTGATGACGCGTCCTTGCGGGTGTCTTTTGGGATGGCCAAAAGATTGTGACTGGTGCATCTGGATGTGGTCAAGGCCTGTGAGTTCTTTGAGTATGCGTTCTGCAGCAACTGGCAAATCTTCGTCGGGGTAGACTAAATCGCCGGGAATAGCCCAAAAGTTTTCGTAGGGCTCCATGGCGCGCTTGATCAGTAGCGCCTTGATTTGCCCTGCTTCATAGCCAAAAATAATGCAGTCTACAGAAAAGGCTGCAGTAAAAAAGTCGTGAAATTCTATTTTGTACATTCCCATTAGTGTCCGCTTTTTGCGGTTTCAAAGGTATCAATTCCTTTGCTTTTGAGGATACTTGAACTGCGAATTGCAAAATAAATGAGGTAAGCAAAGCACACAACACCAACCCAATACGATTGTTGGATACCTAATAAGTTGTCGGCAGCCAAGGTTCCTTGGGCCAAAGTAACGAAGCCACCTCCCATGATCATCAAGATCAGTAAGCTAGAGGCAATATTGGTTTTGGTTCCCATGCCTGCAATGCCCAGGGTGAAAATACACGGCCAAAGCGTACTGCAGAATAAGCCCACAGAAATGAAGGCAAATACGCTCACATAACCCGAACTGAAAATACCAATGATGAGGGCCAAAGAGCCAAGTGAAGAATAAAGGATGATTTGACGCACTGGGTTGCCATTGGAAATGAAATCAGCGGCGATGAGCACAAATACCAAGCCGATATAAGGCATGAATGAAGAGACGTCTGATCCGCCGATGGTATTGGCAAGTGCAAAAATACCAAAGGCTACTATGGGCAAGAAAATTCCCATGAGGCGGTTGAAAAGTTTAGATTTTTCGAATACACCTGCAGCTGAAGCCCAACGGCCAATCATCATGCTGGCCCAGAACAAAGACACAAAAGGCGCCACTTCGCTTTCTTTCTTGCCTAGGTTTTGTTTCATGAATTCGGGCAAGTTACTTGCCGTAGCGACTTCAACACCTACATAAACAAAAATCGCGATCATGGCCAAAAGCACCTGTGGTTCGCGCAACGTACTGAGTACTTGACCCGGCTCATTTTGGTTGTCTTCGCCGATGTGATCAGGTAGGTTAGAGAACTTGAAAAAAAGAGCCGCTAAGACAAAAACAATACCCAATACCAAATAAGGTGTTTGGACAGAAGCGAGGTCGAGGGTGGTTTCTCCGCTAGAAGCGTTTCCGAAAATGGCATAAGACACAATAACTGGCCCAATTGTGGTGCCGAGGTTGTTGATTCCGCCAGCCATACTCAAGCGGACATTGCCCTTGGCTGGGTCACCCATTTGTATAGCGAGTGGGTTTGCTGCCATTTGTTGGAACGAGAATCCTAATCCAACAATAAATAAGCCGCCCAATAACATGGCGAAAGACCCACCATTGGTGGAGGCTGGAATAAACAGTAAAGTACCGAGTGCAGAAACCAAAAGGCCCAAAGCCAAGCCGTTGCGGTAGCCAATTTTATTGAATAAGTCTTTTTTAAGTAGCGCCGAAGTGGCAAAGTAAATGAGAGAACCCACTGTGTAGGCTACATAAAAGGTATTTTGAATCCAGAGCACCTCGCTTTGTTTGAGCTCAAGTGCTTTTTTGAAAACCGGAATGAGGATGTCGTTACTTGCGGCTACAAAGCCCCAAAAGAAAAAGATGACGATCAGCGTCCCGAAGGCGCTGTAGTTTGTTTTTTGCATGGCAGTCGTTTAAGTTTTGGTCCAAATTACAATAATTTGGTTTTAGCCGACATGTTGCTGCGTAATTTTTTCTTGGTTGAGTTGAAAAATTGTAGAGATGGTCTGGATAATAGACTGAGTATCAAAGCCGCAGTCGGCCCAGAGTTCTTCTTGGGTGCCGTGGTGAATATATTCGTCTGGAATACCTAGGCGAACAACCTCAGCTTGGTATTTTTGATCGACCATAAATTCGAGTACTGCCGAACCAAAACCACCCATGAGGCAGCCGTCTTCTACAGTAATGACTTTTTTGAACTTGCTGAACACTTCGTGTAAAAGAAGGGTATCTAGCGGCTTGACAAAGCGCATGTCGTAATGGGCAATTGACACACCTGCCCCTTTGAGCGCTTCAATGGCTTTTTGGGCAAAATTGCCCGGATGCCCAATGGTTAGAATAGCGATGTCTTCGCCAGCAGTTACTTTGCAGCCTTCGCCAATCTTGATTTCTTTAAATGGTGTTTTCCATTCGGTCATGACGCCGTTTCCGCGCGGGTAACGAATAGAGAAGGGGCCTTGATTGGGTAACTGTGCGGTGTACATAAGGTTGCGCAGCTCTTCTTCGTTCATTGGGGCTGCCACTACCATATTTGGAATCATGCGCATGTAGGCGAGGTCATAAGCGCCGTGGTGTGTTGCACCGTCGGCACCTACCAAACCACCGCGGTCTAGGCAGAAAACAACATTGAGGTTTTGGATCGCAACATCGTGCAAGACTTGGTCAAAAGCGCGTTGCATGAAGGAAGAATAGATGTTGCAAAATGGCACCATGCCTTGTGTGGCGAGGCCAGCACTGAAGGTAACGGCGTGTTGTTCGGCAATGCCGACGTCAAAAGCGCGCTTGGGCATGGCTTGCATCATGATATTGAGCGAGCAGCCAGAAGGCATGGCAGGCGTAACACCCATGATTTTGTCGTTCTTTTCGGCGAGCTCTACAATGCTGTGGCCAAATACATCTTGGTATTTGGGCGGCTCTGGAGATTTAGGTACAATCTTGACGATTTCGCCAGTTTCTTTGTTGAACACCCCTGGCGCATGCCATTTGGTAGGGTTGCCCTCTTCAGAGAATTTGTAACCTGCGCCTTTGCGTGTGACGCAATGCAAGATTTTTGGACCCGGGATGTCTTTGAGGTCGGCCATTACTTTGGCCAGCCCAATGACGTCATGGCCGTCTACGGGGCCAAAATAGCGGAAGTTAAAGGCTTCAAATAAGTTAGACTGCTTCAATAGTGTGCCTTTGAGGGCATGAGATACTTTGGAGGCAATGGTTTGAGCGTCTGGGCCAAATTTGGAGACTTTTCCGAGTAATTTCCAGACTTCGTCTTTGACTTTGTTGTAAGTATGCGAAGTAGTAATGTCGGTGAGGTATTCTTTGAGTGCGCCAACGTTGGGGTCAATAGACATGCAGTTGTCGTTGAGGATAACGAGCAAATTGGCATCTTTTTCAAAGCCAGCATGGTTGAGCCCTTCAAAAGCCAAGCCTGCGGTCATGGCGCCATCGCCGATCACGGCAATATGTTGACGTTTTGTTTCGCCTTTGTAGTGATTGGCAACAGCCATTCCTAGAGCGGCTGAAATAGAAGTAGAGGAGTGGCCCACCCCGAAGGTGTCGTATTCGCTTTCTGAGCGCTTCGGAAAACCAGAAATACCACCTTTGAGGCGGTTGGTGTGGAATTTTTCTCGGCGACCCGTTAATATTTTGTGTCCGTATGCTTGGTGCCCGACGTCCCAAACGAGTTGGTCTTCTGGGGTATTGAAGGCGTAGTGCAAAGCAACAGTAAGCTCTACTACGCCTAATGATGCACCAAAGTGGGAATTACCGATTTCTGAAATGACATCGACGATGTATTGACGCAATTCTTGGGCAACTTGTGGGAGTTGTTCTTCTGTAAAATTCGCGCGTAGGTCGCTCGGAACAGTAATTTGTGAAAGGAAAGGGCCGGGCTTGTACGGGTGATTTGACATATGAACAAAGTTAAGCGTTTCGGTAGCTAAATAAACACCCTAACGTAGAAAATGTTCAATTAGTATCGGCTACTGCCTTTTGAGGTTGGTTTTTTCTAAGACGAAAGCAAAGCCGACAAAAGAAAGCACCAAGAGGTTGTGCAAGAAATGGTTAATGATGGCTTTGGAGAAATTGATTTGTTGCCCGATCCAAAATAAGACCAAACTCAGGCCTAAATAAAGCGCAAATTTTTTGAGGTTATACGGAATAGGAAAGTGGCGTTGTCCGAGCCAATAAGAGAGCAGCATTTGGGTGGCGTACACAATAAGGGTAGCCCAGGCGCTGGCCATGTACTTGTATTGTGGAATATAATAGACGTTTATGGCAATGGTGAGCAGCGCGCCAACAATAGTAATGTACGCACCGTATTGGGTTTTGCCGCTGAGCTTGTACCAAATACTTTGGTTGTAATAAATGCCCAAAAACACATTGGCCATCAATAAAATCGGCACCACCTTTAAGCCTTCCCAATAGGCTTCTTTTTGAATAAAATGCTTGAAAATCTCCAAATTCAAGCTCACTAAAAGGAATACAGCGCAAACCATAGCTACAAAAACATTCATGATCCGCACATAAACGGTGTTGCGATCTTGGTTTTGCATTTGCTTGAAAAAGAATGGCTCTGCTGCGTAGCGATAGGCCTGTAATATGATGGTCACGAGCATGGCTAATTTGTAACAGGCGCTGTAAATACCGACCTGCGACTCTGCATAACTCAGGGAGTCCGGAACTGCGGGGTCGTAGAGCAAATGCTTGAGTAAAATGCGGTCGAAGGTTTCGTTGATGATGCCCGCAAAACCGGCAATGACAAGCGGAATCGCGTAGCGCCACATGCGCTTGTAGAGGCTCCAATCTCTGACAAAAAGCACTTTGAAAATGCTGTCGTAAAGCAAAAGTGGCTTGGCCAAAGAGGAAATCAGGTTGGCCAGGAGTATAAACAGCACGCCTTCTTCTGGTCGCTCAGCACTGAAAAAGAAAACCATAGCAATGACGTTGAGCGCAATATTGAGCCCAATGCTGGTCATTTGAATAGCGGCAAAGCGCAGTGCTTTTTCTTCGGCGCGCAAGCGTGCAAGCGGGAGGGCGGTGATGGCGTCGATCATGACGATGGTCCCTAAGAGAACGACATACTCGTTGTGCCCTTCAAAAAGCAAGGCCGTGGCAATATCGTTATTGAAGTACAGCAGTACGATATAAAAGAGTGCGTTCATGCCCACAACCGACCAAAAAGCCGCGCTGTAAGCTTTGTCTTTATCGCCTTCATTTTGCAAGAAACGAAAGAAGGCGGTTTCCATTCCAAAAGTGAGCAGTACAATTAGGAAAGCTACCCAAGCGTAGAGTTCTGAAATGACGCCGTAGTCTGAAGTTTGGGCAAAATAATAGGTGTGGAGCGGGACCAGCAAATAGTTCAGCAAGCGCCCTAAAATAGAGGGCAAGCCGTAAATGGCTGTTTGGCCAACTAATTTGCGAATGGGGTTGCTCATTATTTAAGCTCTGAAGTTCGGCTTGCGTTTTTCTAAAAATGCGGTGGTACCTTCTTTAAAGTCAGTGGTGCCAAAGCACTTACCAAATTCTTCGATTTCGACTTCAAAGCCATTTGCGCCTTCGGCAAAACCGGCGTTTACACAACGGATGGCAGCTGCAATTGCCATTGGCGAGTTGGCGAGCATTTTTTGAGCCATGGTTTCGCATGTTGCGCGTAAATCGGCTTGCTCTACTACGGCATTGACCAAACCCCACTGGAGGGCTTCGTCGGCCTTGAGCATGCCTGCCGTAAAGATGATTTCGTTGGCTTTGCCTCGTCCGATGAGTTGGGCCAAACGCTGGGTACCACCGTAGCCTGGTATCACGCCAAGTGAGGTTTCGGGCAAGCCCATTCGGGCATTGCTGCTCGCAATGCGAATATGTGCCGCCATGG
>JBEEKN010000080.1:0-5634 GCA_041168605.1 Bacteroidota bacterium
TCAGTATGGAATCAATGATGATTTATGTGCCAATAGTAATGGCAATTATCGGATTACTATTTATGGCAATGAAGCGCTCTTGGGTATTGAAGCAAGACGCAGGTGATGGAAAAATGAAAGAAATTTCAGACTACATCTACGAAGGTGCACTCGCCTTTTTGAAAGCAGAGTACCGCCTTTTAGCCATTTTTGTAGTAATTGCAAGTGTTGTTTTGGCCGGAATTACCTTCCTACCAGGTGTCAAAACACATTTATTAATTGTTGTTGCCTTTATTTTCGGCGCTATTTTCTCTGCTTTGGCAGGAAACATGGGTATGAAAATCGCAACCAAAACGAACGTTCGTACCACACAAGCTGCACGTACTAGCCTTCCACAAGCCTTGAAAGTGTCTTTCGGTGGCGGAACAGTCATGGGCTTAGGTGTTGCTGGTTTAGCCGTTTTGGGCTTGACTGGCTTCTTTATTTTATTCTACAACATCTTCATGGGCGGTCACTGGACCAACTCTGAGCAAATGACCGTTGTACTCGAAACCCTCGCTGGTTTTTCATTGGGTGCAGAGTCTATCGCCTTATTTGCGCGCGTAGGTGGTGGTATTTATACCAAAGCTGCCGACGTAGGTGCCGACTTAGTTGGTAAAGTCGAAGCTGGTATTCCAGAAGACGACCCACGCAACCCTGCAACTATCGCAGACAACGTAGGTGACAACGTAGGTGACGTTGCCGGTATGGGCGCTGACCTCTTCGGTTCTTATGTAGCTACTGTATTGGCAGCAATGGTACTTGGTAATTACGTCATCAGCGACATGGGCGGTATCAAAGACGCATTTGGCGGAATTGGTCCAATCCTATTGCCAATGGCAATTGCTGGTTTCGGTATTTTGTTCTCGATCATCGGCACACTCCTTGTTAAAATCAGTTCTGATTCAGCAAAAGAAGCTGAAGTTCAAAAAGCACTCAACATCGGTAACTGGGTATCTATCGCACTTACTGCTGTTGCTTGTTTCTTCCTCGTTCAGTACATGTTGCCTGCAACCATGAAAATGACCTTCTTTGGCGAAGGCATCAAAGACGTCTCTGCCATGAGCGTATTTTATGCTACACTAATCGGCTTGTTCGTTGGTGGTGCAATTTCTTCTGTTACGGAATACTACACCGGTTTGGGCACAAAACCAGTTTTGAAAATCGTTCAAAAATCTTCCACTGGCGCTGGTACCAACGTCATCGCTGGTTTGGCTACAGGTATGATCTCTACCTTCCCAACTGTCTTGTTGTTTGCTGCCGCTATTTGGTCAACATACGCACTTGCTGGTTTCTACGGTGTAGCACTTGCTGCTTCAGCCATGATGGCCACAACAGCCATGCAATTAGCGATTGACGCTTTTGGTCCGATCTCTGACAACGCTGGTGGTATCGCCGAAATGAGCGAACTCCCGAAAGAAGTCCGTACCCGTACAGATATCCTAGACTCCGTTGGTAACACAACTGCAGCAACAGGTAAAGGTTTTGCCATTGCATCTGCTGCACTCACTTCTTTGGCTTTGTTTGCTGCCTACGTAACCTTCACAGGTATCGACGGTATCAACATCTTTAAAGCGCCTGTACTCGCCATGTTGTTCATCGGTGGTATGGTTCCGGTTGTTTTCTCGGCACTTGCCATGAATTCAGTTGGTAAAGCAGCCATGGATATGGTTTATGAAGTGCGTCGTCAGTTCAAAGAAATTCCAGGAATTATGGAAGGAACTGGCAAGCCAGAATACGGCAAATGTGTAGAAATCTCTACCAAAGCTGCCCTTCGCGAAATGATGCTCCCTGGTATCCTTACTATTGGTTTCCCAATTGCGATTGTATTGCTTGGCAAATTAGTTTACCCTTCTGACAACCAATTGATCGCCGAAATGCTCGGTGGCTATATGGCTGGTGTAACCGTTTCAGGTGTACTTTGGGCAGTTTTCCAAAACAACGCCGGTGGCGCTTGGGACAACGCCAAAAAATCATTCGAAGCTGGTGTTGAAATCAACGGCGAAATGACTTACAAAGGTTCTGATGCGCACAAAGCAGCAGTAACTGGCGACACCGTTGGAGATCCATTTAAAGATACTTCAGGTCCGTCAATGAACATCTTAATCAAATTGACTTGTTTGATTGGTTTGGTGATTGCCCCTATCTTGGGCAACGGTGCCGAAACAACGAAAAAAGAATGCAAAGCAGGAACAGAGTGCCAAATGAATGGTGCTTCTTGCGAGCAAGACACAAAATGTTCTACAGACAAAGCAGCTTGTTGCGATAAAAAATAAGTTGCAACTTGAAAAAATACAAAAGCCACCTATTGAGGTGGCTTTTTTTATGCCCGAGCTTTCTTAACTTTGGTTCATGCATCAAAATTTAAATGCCAAAAACAAAGATTTCTTTTCGGATGTATACGACGTGGCGCGGCTGATTCCGTTTGGGCGCGTCACGAGTTATGGGGCTATTGCCAATTACCTAGGAGCTAAGCAAGGTGCGCGCATGGTGGGCTGGGCTATGAACGCCAGCCATCAAAAGGCAGACGTACCCGCTCATCGGGTTGTGAACCGCAAAGGATTACTTACCGGCAAGCACCATTTTGAGCAAGCCAATCCGATGGAAACGCTATTGCTGGCAGAAGGTATCCAAATCAAAGAAAACCAAATCCAAGATTTCGAAAAAGTTTTTTGGGATCCTGCGCTCGAATTGGGCTTGCCTTAAAGGATTCTATTAATTTTGTCGAAATACTTTTGACTATGAAATTTGCCACCAAAGCCATTCATGCAGGCGTGCATCCAGACCCTACAACTGGCGCCATCATGACCCCAATTTACCAAACCTCTACCTATGTGCAAGATGGCGTTGGCAACCACAAAGGCTACGAATATTCCAGAACGCTCAACCCGACGCGCCATGCGCTTGAGAAAAACATAGCTGCCATTGAGAACGGAAAGCACGGCGCTTGCTTTGGCTCTGGCTTAGCGGCGATCGACTGCGTGATCAAAATGCTCAACCCCGGAGACGAAATCATCTCTACCAACGACCTCTATGGCGGATCTTACCGCATCTTCAATACCATTTTTGCCAAATACGGCCTGATTTTTCATTTTGTAGACATGCAGAACCCAGCGGCCGTTGAGGCGTTGGTCAATGAAAACACCAAACTCATTTGGGTCGAGACGCCTACCAACCCCATGATGAATATCATCGATATCGAGGCTATGGCGCAAATCTCCAAAAGAGCCGGCGCGCTATTGTGCGTAGACAACACTTTTGCCACACCATATTTACAAAATCCGCTCGATTTAGGCGCCGATATGGTGATGCACTCCGTGACCAAATACCTTGGTGGCCACTCCGATGTCGTGATGGGCGCTTTGGTCTGCAATGACGACGACCTCGCTACAGAAATGTACCGCATCCAAAATTCATCGGGAGCTGTTACCGCGCCAATGGACTCATTCTTGGTCTTGCGCGGCATCAAAACCCTACACTTGCGCATGCAACGCCATTGTGAAAACGGCGAAAAAATCGCACGCTACCTACAAACGCATCCGAAAGTAGACAAAGTATACTGGCCAGGTTTTGAAACGCACCCCAACCACGACGTCGCTAAAAAACAAATGCGTGGCTTTGGCGGCATGATCTCCTTTACACTCAAAGGCAATCAGTTGCAAGACGCGCTCGATTTGGTCAAGAAAGTAGAGATTTTTGCACTTGCGGAGTCTTTGGGCGGCGTAGAGTCGCTGATTGGGCACCCTGCCACCATGACCCACGCGTCTATCCCGAAGGAAGTGCGCGAGCAAAGTGGGGTGGTCGATTCATTGATCCGCTTGAGTGTAGGCGTGGAAGACGCCGAAGACCTCATCGCAGACTTAGAAAGCGCTTTAAAGTAAATCTAGGCTTTTAAAGAATTGCTCTTTTTTGGCTGGTGACAACGGAATAGCGGTGCCATCTTTTAATATCACTGAACCGCCGTCGTGTTTGTCGTAGCGCTCTACATAATTGAGATTGATCAAATGCGACTGATGTACCCTAAAAAAGGAGAAGCCCGCCAGCATGGTGTCGTAATCTTTTAAGGTTTTAGACACCAAGATCTTTTTGCCGTCATTGAGATAGAAAAACGTGTAGTTTTTATCTGCTTCGCAATGGACGATATCGTCGATTTCAATCACAAAAATACTTTCTTGTGTCTTGAGCACCAGTTTGCGCTTGTGTTGGGGCTGAATGTTGTGCTGAAGGGCTTGAAACTGCGTGTCGTCTTTTTTGTGCTCTACTAATTGTAAAGCGTTGGTCATGGCGGTATGGAGTTCCTCTGCGTCTATTGGCTTTAAGATGTAGTCTAGCGCAGAAAATTTAATGGCTTGTACAGCAAACTCCTGAAAAGCAGTGATGAAAATCACTTCAAACGATTTGTACTTGACCTGTCTCAAGACGTCAAAACCATTGCCGTCAGGCATTTGGATATCGAGCAAAACGATGTCTGGTTGGATATCTTCTATGGCTTCGATACCCGACTCCACATTTTCACCATCGGTGTAGACACTTAGGTTCAAATCAAAAGATTCGAGCATCTTGCGAATGAAAGTCCGGGTTGGCTTTTCGTCATCTATAATCAGTACTTTTCGACTCATGGCACGTGTAGGTTTATTGTTCGGGTTCGTACTTTAGTGGCAAGACGAGCGTAACGACTGTTCCGGTCTGAGAAACAGTGTCTAAGTCACTCATTGTCAAGCTACCATTAAATTTATACTTTTTATTGAGAATAGCGATGCGTTCTCGCGTAATATCGATGGCCATACTTTTATGGGTCTTCATTTTCTTGGTATCTGCCGATCTTTTGCGTCCTACCCCGTTGTCCTGAATTTGGATATATAGTTGGGCGTCTTGGGCGTAGATATCTACAGAGATTTTGCCGCCTTGGACCGTATGCAACTGGCCGTGCTCGATGGCGTTTTCAATAAAGGGCTGGGTAATCATTGGCGAGACCATGGCTTTGTTGAAGAGTAGATCGTCGCTGATGGTGAGTTCATATTCAAAGCGGTTTTCAAAGCGCATTTTTTGGGCCGTGAGGTATTTGTCTAGGATTTCTCTTTCGAGTTCAATCGGGATGAATTCTTTAGGTGAGTTTTCTAGGATGAGGCGCATGAGTCTTGAAAAATTGACCAAAAACTGCGATGATTTAGCGGGGTCGTTCTCGTAGATATAACTCTGAATAACCGACATGGCATTGAAAACAAAATGTGGATTCATTTGCGTGCGCAATAGTGTTTGAGACAACTCGGCCTCTCGCTGCTCCTGCTTGATCTTGACTTGCTGCATTCTGAGCACGTAAATAATGACCCCAAAAATGATGGCCAGAATAAAAAGGATGGAAATGACGAGCTGGCGGTCGCGCTGGAGCTCAATGATTTCGCGTTCTTTTCGCGCGCGCTCAATGGAGGCTTGTTGGTTCAAAATGAGGCGCTCGCGCTCTTCGCGCAAATTGGCCGCTGCCATCTCTTCTATGCGTGCTGCACTGCGCCAAACGGGGCTGTTTTCGAGCCAACTGCTGTATTTTTGCTGGTGCTGATAGGCCAAGGCGAGTTGCCCGGTTTTGCTCGCAATAGTGGCTAAGGCTCGGTAGGTGTT
>JBEEKN010000081.1:0-4531 GCA_041168605.1 Bacteroidota bacterium
TACCTCTATTTAGTAGGCACAACCCTTGATTTTTCAGGTGGGCTCAATGGCAAAGGTTTTGTTTTTCAGAACCCCAATGCCGATCGTACATGTGGTTGTGGTGAATCCTTTTCTGTATAAAGATGTCGAACTACACCGAAAACGAACTTGCCCAAGACCTCGAAAACCAAGAATACAAATTTGGTTTTGTCACCGATATCGAAACCGATACCGTTCCGATTGGTCTCAACGAAGACATCATTCGCCTGATTTCTGCTAAAAAAAATGAGCCACAATGGCTCCTAGACGAACGCCTCAAAGCCTTCGCTATTTGGCAAGACATGACCGAGCCAGAATGGGCTCATGTACACTACAACAAACCTGATTTTCAGGGCATCGCCTATTATTCTGCGCCGAAACAAACCAAGAAATACGAATCTTGGGACGACGTCGATCCAGAGCTCAAGGAAACCATGAAAAAATTGGGTATTTCTATGGAAGAGCAACAACGCCTTACCGGCGTAGCCGTCGATTTCGTCATGGACTCCGTTTCTGTGGCTACTTCCTTCAAAGCCAAACTCAGCGAGCTCGGTATTATCTTTTGTTCTTTCTCAGACGCCGTTCAAGAACATCCCGAACTCGTGCAAAAATACATGGGCACCGTTGTGCCCAGCACAGACAACTTCTACGCAGCGCTCAATAGCGCCGTTTTTACCGATGGTTCGTTTTGCTACATTCCAAAAGGCGTTCGCTGCCCAATGGAACTCTCTACTTATTTTCGGATCAACGCAGGCGGTACGGGGCAATTCGAGCGTACGCTTGTGGTGGCAGACGAAGGCGCTTATGTTTCTTACCTAGAAGGTTGTACGGCTCCTCAGCGCGACGAAAACCAATTGCACGCAGCAGTTGTGGAACTCATTGCCCTCAAAGATGCCGAAATCAAATATTCTACCGTACAAAACTGGTATCCCGGAGACAAAGAAGGCAAAGGCGGTGTATTTAATTTTGTCACCAAGCGCGGCATTTGCGAAACCAACGCGAAAATTTCCTGGACTCAAGTAGAAACCGGCTCAGCCGTTACTTGGAAATACCCTTCTTGCATCCTAAAAGGCGACAACTCAGTTGGCGAATTCTATTCGGTAGCAGTCACCAACAACTACCAACAAGCCGACACCGGAACCAAAATGATCCACCTCGGCAAAAACACCAAATCAACAATCATTTCAAAAGGAATCTCTGCCGGAAACTCACAAAACTCCTACAGAGGCCTTGTACAAATTCATAAAGGAGCCCAAAACGCGCGCAATTTCTCGCAATGCGACTCCTTGCTCATGACCGACCATTGCGGCGCACATACTTTCCCGTATATCGAATGTAAGAATCCGAGCGCAAAAATCGAACACGAAGCCACGACCTCAAAAATTGGTGAAGACCAACTTTTCTATTGCATGCAGCGCGGCATCAGCGAAGAGAAAGCCATCAGCCTCATCGTCAATGGCTATTGCAAAGAAGTCCTCAATCAATTACCGATGGAATTTGCCGTAGAAGCGCAAAAACTCTTGGCCATCAGCCTAGAAGGAAGCGTAGGTTAAACAAATCTCAAGATCAGAACCCACAACAATGATAAAAATAGAAAATTTACACGCGAGCATCAATGGCAAGGAAATCCTCAAAGGATTGAACCTCGAAGTAAAAGCAGGTGAAGTACATGCCATTATGGGGCCTAACGGCGCCGGTAAAAGTACACTTGCTTCAGTTTTAGCAGGTCGTGAAGATTACGAAATTACGGAAGGCAGCGTTACATTCTTAGGCAAAGACCTCCTCGAACTCGCTACCGAAGACCGCGCACGAGAAGGTTTGTTCTTGGCTTTTCAATATCCTGTAGAAATTCCGGGTGTGAGCAACGTCAACTTTTTAAGAACGGCACTCAATGAAAAGCGTGCTTACTTGGGTCAAGACCCCATCTCTGCAAAAGATTTTATGGCGCTCGTACGCGAAAAATCAGCACTTGTAGAACTAGACGCCAAATTGGCCTCGCGTTCAGTCAATGAAGGTTTTTCAGGCGGCGAAAAGAAACGCAATGAAATCTTTCAGATGGCGATGCTCGAACCTAAATTAGCGGTTCTAGACGAAACCGATTCGGGTCTGGACATCGATGCATTGCGCATTGTTTCACATGGTGTCAATGCGCTCAAGTCTGCAGAAAATGCAACGATCGTTATTACCCACTACCAGCGCTTGCTCGACTACATCGTACCAGATGTAGTGCACGTTCTTTACGACGGAAGAATCGTCAAATCAGGGCCCAAAGAACTTGCGCTTGAACTCGAAGAACGAGGCTACGACTGGATCAAAGAAAGTTTGTAAGATGGAAACCATTGTCAGCAACAAACTCGAGCAATTTATTGTCGATCTAAAGCCAAGCCCATTTGCGCTTGCGCCAGCCCTTCGAGAAAATGCACAAGCATACCTTGTAGGCAAAGACTTCCCGACGACCAAAGCAGAGCGCTTCAAATACACTAGACTTGGTAAGTTGGCTGCCGCTCAGTTCCACAACGAAGTTTTGCTCAATGAGACGCAGCTAAAAGCCTGTTCTGTGGTTCAGGATGCTTATACAGTGCTGATCAATAACGCGCAAGTGTTCTTGCCACAAGACTTACCCCTTGGTGTAGAGATCAAACTGCTCAGCCAGGCCAGCACAAGCTTCCACGAGGCTACTTTTAACGATGTTTTTGGCGCGCTGAACGCACTTTATGCGCAGCAAGGTGTCTGCATTCGTATTGCAGCCAATTGCACCTTAGACAAGCCTATTCAACTTATTCAAGTCAATAGCGGAGGCAAGTGTTTCTATCGCCATCATTTTCAATTTGGTGAAAATTCCGAAGCAGCCATTTACTTTGTTTCAAAAAGCAGCGCAGACACCATTGGTTTTGCCCACACGCATTTTCAATATGACGTCGCGAAATCAGCACGTATTAAGGTTTCAAAAATTCAAGATTGCAGCACAGGCCATTTCGACTTCAACGAAGACCGCGCCAAACAAGATGCGCAATCGCATTTTGAAATCAATACCATCACTTTGGACGGCAGTTTTGTCCGCAATGATGCTGTTGTTGCCGTTGAAGGTCAGCACGCCCAAACTTATCTCAATGGCGCTTATTGGCTCAAAGATGAGCAGCATGTGGCCAACTACACCACCATGGACCACAAAGTTGCCAATTGCGAGTCTTTTGAAACGTACAAAGGTGTAGCCGCAGACAAAGCAACGGCTGTGTTCAACGGAAAGGTTTTTGTGCGCAAAGACGCCCAAAAAACCAATGCCTACCAGAGCAACGCCAACGTACTGTTGTCAGACAACGCAAGCATCAATTCCAAACCAGAACTCGAGATTTATGCCGACGACGTGAAGTGTTCGCACGGCTCCACAACTGGGCAGCTTGATGAAAACGCACTTTTTTACTTAAGAGCAAGAGGTTTGAGTGCTGCTTCAGCCAAAAATCTACTCCTACAAGCCTTTATGGAAGATGTACTGACGTATATCAAACATGAAGAAGTACTGACTTACATTCATCAGCGCATCGCACAAAGATTCAATTGGAATTACTAGTTGATCCTACCCCACTATTGAAAGTATGATAAACAAAAAAGAGCGCTGAAATCAGCGCTCTTTTTGGATGAGGTTATTTGAACTCTTTGAGTTATCCGTTAAGGGCTTCAGCTCCACCAACAATCTCGAGGATCTCGTTGGTAATAGCCGCTTGGCGCGCTTTGTTGTAACTGAGTTTGAGGCTTTTCTGAAGTTCACTTGCGTTGTCGGTGGCTTTGTGCATGGCGGTCATGCGCGCGCCGTGTTCAGAAGCAAATGAATCTCTGATGGCTTTGTAAAGCTGAAGTTTCATGGATTTTGGCAACAAGTCTTCTACGATGTCCATTTTTGAAGGTTCAAAGATGTAGTCGCCAGATTCGGAACTTGAAACAGTTGGAACGATAGGTAAAAACTGTTCTGTCTCGATAGACTGCGTGGCTGCGTTTACAAATCGGTTGTAAACCAACACTACTTTGTCAAAGGATTTGTTGAGGAATTGCGCCATGATTTCTTCTGCAACTTCTGCAACGAGCTCGAAACGCAGGTTGGCGTAAACGTCTTCCATGTTCTCTAACTTGTCGTTGGCATAGAAATTTGGCGTGCGTTTGTACACGTCTTTGATTTTCTTACCTAAACATAGTACAGAAACTTCTTTTCCTGCGTAATCTTCGGCAATAAGAGTGCCTACACGCTTGATGATGTTGTTGTTGAAACCACCACAAAGACCACGATTAGAAGTAATGCCGACAATCAGAATTTTGTTGACCTCGCGCTGTTCTGCATAGGCGTTTTCTGAGAGATCAAGGCTCGCACTTAAATTCTCGAGGATCTCGCGCAACTTGCCCGCATACGGACGCATTTGCGTTACGGCATCTTGTGCGCGTTTCAATTTAGCAGCCGACACCATTTTCATTGCAGAGGTAATCTGCATGGTGGAGCCCACTGAACTAATGCGGTTACGTATTT
>JBEEKN010000082.1:0-4310 GCA_041168605.1 Bacteroidota bacterium
ATTTGCTGTTTTGGCAATATTGTTTTCTTTGAAATAGGCATTGACTCTAGACCTGAGTGTTTTATAAAACTCAGTGTTGTGTTCTTTAGAGAACTGAACGGGGGCGTAACTCATTTAGCAGGATTAAAGAACAAAGTTAAGCAAATATAAATAGGCAATCATCAACGAGAAATAGATTTCATTTATGACAAACCTTGAAGTGCGCAAAGATCCTTATATAGACTGGGTTTGCTGAGCAATTCCTCGTGTTGTCCGCGCTCAATTATTTCTCCTTTGGAGAGCACAATAATTTGATCGGCATTGCGTACGGTAGAAAGTCTGTGTGCAATCACAAATGAAGTGCGGTTCTCCATGAGTTTTTCTAGCGCTTGTTGCACGAGTGTTTCCGAGGCGGTGTCTAGTGCAGAGGTGGCTTCGTCTAGGATGAGAATAGCGGGGTCTTTGTAGACAGCTCGGGCAATGGCAATTCTTTGTTTTTGTCCGCCGGAAAGTTTGTTGCCGCGCTCGCCTAAAATGGTGTCGTAGCCGTTGTCTAGTTCTGTGATAAAGCCATGTGCGTTAGCGATTTGCGCAGCTGAAATTATTTTTTCTATGTCGGGATTTTCATCGCCAAAAGCAATGTTTTGAGCCGCACTCACATTGAACAAAATCGATTCCTGACTCACAACGCCAATCATGTTGCGCAGCGAGGTCAAACGCAAGTCTCTGATATCGATGCCATCTACTTTGATTTCACCGCTGGTGACGTCGTAAAAACGCTGTAGTAAATCCATTAGGGTTGATTTTCCACTGCCCGACTCACCAACGATTGCAACTAGACTACCTTTTTTGACTGTCCAATTGATGTCTTGAAGCACGGGTTGTTCTTGATAAGAGAAACCAACCTGAATAAAAGTAATGTCGTTTTCAAATCTTTGAATGTCAATACAGTTGGGTTTATCTGTAACCGCTTCGCTGGCATGTAGAAGTGCATTGATACGGTCTTGAGAAGCTTGCGCTTTGGTCATGTTGGCCATGTTGTTTGACACGCTTTGGATGGGTCGCAGAAACTGTGAAAACACAATAATATAGGTCAAAAAGACTTCGCCGCTCAGGCCAATTTGTTCGCCATTTAAGATGAGTCGGCCACCAAAATAAACCAAAGCTAAAAGTACAGTGGCTCCAAGGGTTTCATTGACCAGTGGCGAGAGGTCGCGTTTTCTAAAAACCCGCGTGGCTAGTTTTTGGTGTTGGTTGTTTTTTTGCGCAAAGGTATCTGCAACAAACCGGATGGCATTGAAGGCTTTAATGACACGCACACCACCTAAGTTTTCATCCATGGCGGCATATAGAAAACCCAACTGTTCTTGGGTTTTTTGGGCGGTCCGCTTCAAGCTTTTCCCAATTCTAGAGATCACAAAAGCAGAAATCGGCAACAACAACAAAGAGATCAGTGTGAGTTGTGGACTCATGTAGATCAGCGTCAATAAATTGATGATGATGGCCAGGGGCTCTCTAAATATCAGTTCGAGCAAACTCACCACCGCTACTTCGATTTCATTGACATCGCTGTTCATGCGCGCCATTAAGTCTCCCTTTTTTTCATTGCTGTGGTAGGCAAGGGGTAGGCGCAAAGATTTTTCAAATAAGGCACCGCGTACGTCGCGCACCACACACATCCTGAGTTTGGATTGTGTCCAGACCGCACCGTATCTGAAAATATTCTTCAACAAGAAAGCCAGAAAAACACTCACGCAAACAAAAAGCAGCGCCCCTTTTGGGTCGGCCTTTACGAGCGTATACATTTCGTAATTATAGGCGTCTCGGACATAATCTACGATTCCGGAAACACCACCTTGAAATTGGGGAGCAGCCACTGCTGTGAGTTCTTCGCCGCTTTTAAAAATTAATTGCAAAACGGGCACAAACAACACCAAAGAGAGCAAATTGAATACGACAAAGAGCAAATTGAATAGGATGGTCGCCCATGCCAGCCCTTTGTATTTAAAGGTATAGTTGTATATTTCTTTGTAGTAAGACATTGACACAAAGATACATTTTTGTTTAGATGGGGGCTTGCTCTGCAAGTATTCTTACCTTTGCAACATGAGTTCAATCCGTCAGCAAAAAATAGAAGCCGTTATTCAGGCTGAGCTAGCCGCATTTTTTCGAAAACAAGCCGCAGAAATTTGTTTGGGTGCAATGGTTTCGGTAACGGTTGTGCGCATTACTTCAGATTTGAGCTTGGCAAGAATTTACCTCAGTATTTTTGCTGGCCCCGAAAAAGAAGTCGTTCTGGAAAACATTCAAGCCAACCGCGGCAAAATCCGTTTAGAGGTAGGCAAACGTCTCAAAAACCTCCGCAAAATTCCAGATTTAGTTTTCCACATCGACGACTCCCTTGATTACGCACTCAAGATTGACGCACTTCTCAAGAACTAAGCGATTAAAACCGCGCTTTACATAGCAAAACGTTACCTTTTTAGTCGTTCGAAACGCTCGATAGTCAGCATTATTTCTAGAATCTCTGTTGTTGGCATTGCGGTTTGTACAGCCGCCATGGTCATTTTGTTATCGGCTTTCAATGGCATCGAACAAATGATCGCCAAGCTCTACACCTCATTTGATGCGCCCATCACCATTCAGCACCAAAACAGAAAAACCTTTTTTTTAAATCAATTAGACCTTCGTCAGCTCAAAGCCATTCAAGGGGTTCAGGCCTTTAGCAAAGAACTTGAGGAATTGGTGGTGCTGCGCAAAAACCAACGTTGGATCAACGCCAACATGCATGCGGTAGACGCCGAATTTGTCAAGCAAGCAAAAGTCAAACAACACCTGATCAATGGGGTGGGCCCTGCCTATTTGAACAACCCTGGCTTTGTGTTTTTGGGCGCCGATGTCTTTTCAAAACTTAAGTTAGGCTTGGGTTCTGAGCAAAATAATATTCAACTGTATGCGCCCAAGCGCAACATGAAAATGAGATTAGGCAAAACGCCTTTTCACATCCAAACTACAAATGTGGCAGGCGCCCTCAACTACAATCAAGAGCTCAACAGCAACGCTTTGCTCTGGGATTACAACGCAGCTAGTATGCTTTTTGACCAAGCGGGTGCGGTTACCCGCATCCATGTTTATGCCAATCCAGCTATCGACTTACTTGACATTCAAAATAGCATCAAGGAGTTGGTGGGGCCGGACTTTTTGGTGAGAACGCAATTAGAAAAAAACGAATTGATTTACAAAACGAGTCGTTCGGAGCGCTTGGTGGTGTTTATCATTTTGTTATTTGTTTTTGTGTTGGCGTCCTTCAATCTGATTGCCACCCTCACGATGCTGATCCATGAAAAACAAGCGAACTTGCAAATTTTAAAAGCACTCGGCATGACCTCTCAAAACCGTTTTCGAATTTTCTTTTTCGAAGGTTTGTTGCTTTCTTTTTTAGGGATTGTATTTGGTTTGGTTTTCGGCTTGCTCATCTGTTGGTGTCAGCAATATTTTGGTTGGTTAATTGTACCGGGTGCCAATGTGCCGTTCCCCATTGTTTTCAAAGCAAAAGACTTTGTAAGCATACTCTTCGCTTCCAGTGCATTAGCTTTTTTGTTTACCTATTTCCCTGTCAGATTTTTAATGCGCAGGACTCAGTAAGCGCGATCCAAAATAATTTTGGATTGTTCTCAAGTAATTCAAATAAAATCTCGTATATTTGCGCCCGAATTTAAAAGACAAATGATGTCATCAATCAAAGGAAAAATATCTCAAGTAATCGGTCCAGTTGTGGACGTAAGATTCGAGCGCGGTACAGCGCTACCCAACATTTATGATGCATTGGAAGTATACAAAACCGACGGCACTCGTGTGGTTTTGGAAGTTCAAGCACACGTTGGAGAAAATGCAATTCGCGCCATTTCCATGGACTCAACCGATGGATTTACCCGCGGAATGGAAGTGATTTCAACAGGTATTCCAATTAAAGTTCCAACCGGAGATCGCATCAAGGGTCGTTTGTTTAATGTGGTAGGTGAGGCCATCGACGGCATCAACACCATGGACAACACGGAAGGTTTGCCAATTCACCGCGAGGCTCCGAAATTTGACCAATTGTCTACTGCTACCGAAATCCTTTTCACCGGTATCAAAGTAATCGACCTAATCGAACCATATGCAAAAGGTGGTAAAATTGGTCTCTTTGGTGGTGCAGGAGTAGGTAAAACAGTACTTATCCAAGAATTAATTAACAACATTGCAAAAGGACACGGTGGTTTGTCTGTATTTGCAGGTGTTGGTGAGCGTACCCGTGAAGGAAACGACTTACTTCGCGAAATGTTAGAGTC
>JBEEKN010000083.1:0-4118 GCA_041168605.1 Bacteroidota bacterium
TTTTCATTGGCAATAGTTATATGGCAGTCAATAATTTACCGACTTTGGTGAGTGAGGTGGCTCATGCGCAAGGAGATCACCTCATTTATGACAGCAATACACCTGGCGGTCAAACCTTTCAAATGCATGCCAATAATGCCATCAATTATCAGAAGATGCAAGCACAAGCCTGGGACTACATCATTCTGCAAGGCCAAAGCCAAGAACCAAGTTTTCCTGTTCAGCAAGTCAACACCCAAACCTTACCCTATGCCTTGCAGCTCGCCGATAGCGCCAAAAGCATTCAACCTTGCAGTCAAGTCAATTTTTTCATGACTTGGGGGCGCCAAAACGGTGATCCACAATGGGATTCTATCAATACCTTTGACAAAATGAATGCGCGCCTCAGAGCCGCCTATTTGCGCATCGCAGATTCAGCCGCTGCCGCGGTATCACCCGTAGGAGTTGCCTGGAAATATGTCCGAGACAATTATCCGAATATCAATTTATATCAGCAAGATGGTTCACACCCGAGTCTAGAAGGATCCTATTTGGCTGCTTGCGTTTTTTACAGCGCATTGTTTCAGAAAAGTTGCCTAAACAATACTTTTAACCCCGGAATCGGACACGGGGACGCCTTTATTTTACAGCAAGTAGCAAGTAGCATCGTGTTGGATAGTTTGGGTACTTGGGGCTTGGTACTTCCTAGTGAGCAATTGCAAGTCACAGCAGGATACAGCAGCATCCCAGGTGCAAGTTTATTGAGCTTCACGGCAAATGCGAATCAGGCGGCCAATTATACTTGGTATTTTCCGGACATGACCATTGAGGTAGGCCAAAACATTGGCTTTGAGTACAACCTCAGCACGTATCAGGTAATGCTCATTGCCACGGGGCTCTGTGACACCGACACCCTACTCATTGATGTCAATCTTTCAAGTGCTGCTGGTTTAGATCTAGAAACGCTTCAATATCAGTGGAAAGCAGCCGCTGCACTTCAGCTTTTCTCATCAGATTTTAACACGATCAAAGGCTATGACCTTCTTGGTAAAGAAGTACCGTTAGTAATAGAAAAAGGACAAAAAGGGCTTTTCATTGCGTATCCGACCACCTGTTTTATGCTTCAATTGGCCAAGGAAAACCAAAACTACGTGTTGCGGACGCCTTTAACTGTTGCTCCTTAATCTCCAATCTCGATAATAGCTTCGTTTCCAATTTTTTGTTTGGAAAAGTAATTTTCAGCCGTAATTTGAATCGGGTTTGGATTGTACCATTTGGTAAAAAAGGTGAAGTCTGACTCATGTTTTTTGTGCCATTTCTCAAATTGGTTATCTGGTGCCATATTGAACAACCAATAGGTGTAAGGCTCAATAAAGCCGACATCATTGAGTTGCTGCCAAAAATCGAACAAAACTACCTTGTAGGCTGCTGCTTTTGGAGCTGCTTGCCATTTGGTCAAGAATTCCTGTCTGAGCTCGAGGAGGGTTTGAACATTTAAATCTACTTTTTTATTGTTCAGTAAATATTTCGTTGCAGCCATTCCCATTTGCATTTCAAATTCCATACTAAATGGGCTCATCGATTTTGCAAAACTCACGGAAATCGTGCCTTTGTCAAAAACTAAAGCTTTCTGGTAAGTCTGATACAACAACACGCTCATTTCTCTGGTTCTTTTGGTATTTCGCTCCAAATTCATGAAAAGCTCTCCATAGATCAAGCCCCACAATTCATCTTCAGAATCACAATAAATTTTGGCCAAACGGTAATAATTAGAAGAAAATTCAGGCGCCATTTCAATGCCCTTTTCATAACTCTGAATGGCGAGTGGCATATTTTTTTGCATCAAATAAATGTTGCCCGTCTCTACGTAGAGGCGCCCGCTGTTCGGAAACTTTTTTAAGCCCTCTGCATAAGCTGCAATTGCACCTTCCGGATTCCCTTGAAAGTCTATGGCGTTGCCGATCATCTGCCAAAGCTGGTCGGTGGCTTGCGGATGTTCCGTTTGCTTGCGCATGATTTCTTCCGCTTTTTTGTAATCTTTTTGCATGTAATAACTGTAGGCAAATTCATACCAAGCATCGTAATTGTTTGGGTCTTCGTTCAATACCTCTTCTAGTTTCAAACGGCTATCTGCAAATTGACCTGCATCCATGAGTTTAATGGCTTCGCCAATTTCTTTGGCCTTTGGATTTTCTTGAGCCAAAAATTGAAAAGGAAGTGCGAATATTATTAACGCGTAAAATAATTTCATAGGATAGTTTTTTTAAATGGTAGAACTTTAAACACTTTTAACTGATTCTTATTCACTGAAGAAGTACGCCAAAAAACCCGGCGTGCGCCACAAAGATGCGCTATTTGCGCTAAAAAACCACGACCTCGGTATATTTTACCGAGTTGATATCCTAGATATAAATAATGTAAACCACTTTTCGTTTCCACAATTAAATACTGATGGTAATAGCTAGGCAAAGACGACAACACCGCCTGGCTATAAAGCTGTTTACTGAGTATCGGATAAATAGAAAGCGAATCAGAGAAACGAGGCACGTGATGCTTTAATCTTCTTTCTACCCTTCCCCACTGTTCTTTATAAATTGCTTTCTGAAGTGTTGAAAATCGATGAATAGCAGGCTTTACTGGTTCCTGTATTAAACCCGAATCTACCACAAGTAAGTTAGAATAATAAGCCCCTTGATACGCGAAACGTTGGTCGCTTTCTTCAATAGGCTCTTTACTCTCACCCTCCTCATCGTGCCAACGAAAAGCGTATTGAAACCACTCTCTACATACATGTGGTTGATATTTGACCATGAAGAATTCATTTGGTGTTGATAGCGACTCAATCCGCAGCAATTGTTTAAAAGATTCTCCGGGAGCTAAGGACCAAAACTGCATGTATTTGGAATCGACAGTTGCTGAATCTTTGAGCACTAAGGAAAAAGTTGAATCTAGGCGAAATTGATTGGTTCCGGTTTTTTGGTACCTGTACACTTCAAAAAGCCCAAGGCCAAGTTGCGGATGCCCTGGCACCAAAATGCTCCCATGAAGGGCAGAAAAATTCCGAATTTCCAATTCTAATAAAATGTACTGATTTGACTGACTTTTGATTTGCTTTAAAGAAAGCCTGAGTTCTGGTGGTAGCAAATCTGCAAAAGCAAATGTTGGAAGCAACCCGATGAAAAGTAAGAGCGCACTTAATCTTGCCATAATTCAAATTTGTCATGATGAAGTTGTTGCGTCTGCAAATCCTCCTTGGTAAAAAGATGCTGCAAGGGTTCAATTTCCATATCTGGGTAAATCAAAAATGACTTGACTCCAAGATGATGGTTATTGACATGAATAGCCGTGCAAGGACCATACGTTTGAAATTGTAGGCGGATAGGGCGGTAAAAATCAAGTTCTGTACGGATCTCATTTACAGGTAGTGTACCCAAAACCTCCGGATAAACCCGATATAAAAGTTCAAGACACTTCATCTGATGCGCAGGTTCGAAAATTATCGAATCATATTGTTGTGCCGAAAATAGATACTGAAGCCCTCTTTTTTCGTCGGATGTTAATGCTTGAAAATGATGCTTACGAGCGAGATTTTCGGAATCTTTGACTGGATTCCCCTGCTGATAGTATTGTGCAAATTGCAGTTTTCCGGTGGCATCGTATTCGCGGCACCAACCATTGCGCAGGCCTTTGTGATACCTGTAATCAAAAAGCAAGACACCGGTTGTATCAAAGCGCTGATAGGGCCCTTCAAGAGAATCAAGGATGGTATAGCGGTACAATATTTTAGTGCCGTTTGCCGCATAAAGTTCCTTGAAACTTTCTTGATTTTTATAAAGCACGTAGCTTTTTCGGACCCCACTTGGGTAAAAGTCTTCTTGACTTTGCATCTGATAACCATCTGGGCGCGTTTGTGTCAAAAAAACAGACTGCTGAATTTTCCCTTCATACCACCTGCGCACCTCACGCTCACTGCCTGCACGATCCTCTTTAAATACCTCAAGTCTTTCTGGGTCTCCATTTTTGTAAAACTGAACCATTGTTGTATCCTGCCCTTTTCGGTAGTCACGGCGCCAATGCAATTGCCCATTTGGATGCCACCACGTTTCAACACCAGTGTGCTGATCGAGCAAATAGATATT
>JBEEKN010000084.1:0-3754 GCA_041168605.1 Bacteroidota bacterium
CCCAGCCTTTTATTGAAAACGCCATCGAACACGGCCAACTACACTCGGTCAAAGACGGCAAAATCTCCGTAGATATTTATGCGAAGGATGCGCAGCTCTACATCCAAATTCAAGACAACGGTGTCGGCCGCAAAAAGTCTGCCGATACCAAGAAAATGAAGACGCATAAAAGTATGGCGATCGATATTACCCGCGAACGCATCGCTATTCTCAATAAAAAGTATAAATTTAATGGTAGCTTGACAATGAGTGATTTAGATACTGTTTCTCAGACCGGAACAGTTGTGACGCTCATCTTGCCACTAAAGTACGAACCCGAACAATAAACCTACACGTGCCATGAGTCGAAAAGTACTGATCATTGATGACGAAAAACCAACCCGGACTTTCATCCGCAAAATGCTCGAATCTTTTGATTTGAACCTGAGCGTTTATACCGATGGCGAAAATGTAGCGTCCGGCATCGAAGCCATAGAAGATATCCAACCAGATATCGTTTTGCTCGATATCCAAATGCCTGACGGCAATGGTTTTGACGTCCTAAGACAGGTCAAGTATAAGTCATTTGAAGTGATTTTCATCACTGCTTTTCAGGAGTTTGCCGTACAAGCCATAAAATTTTCGGCGCTAGACTACATCTTAAAGCCCATAGACGCAGAGGAACTCCACACCGCCATGACCAACGCCTTGCAATTGGTCGAGCACAAAAAAGACGATACGCAGTTTCAAGCCTTACAGCACAACATTCAGCCGCAGCACAAGCGCAAACTCGTGCTCAAGACGCAAGAGAGTATTTTTGTGATTGAAATTGACGACATCGTGCACTGCGAGGCTGATAAAAACTATACGTTTTTCTATCTCAACGACGGCAAGAAAATTTTGGTGTCCAAAACCTTGAAAGACTACGATACCATGCTAGCGGGCTTCTCCTTTTTCAGGGTGCATCAGTCGCATTTGATCAACCTCAACTATGTGGAGCGCTACGACAAGCACGACGGCGGTTCGGTGATCTTAAAAGACGGCACCGCTATTCCGTTGTCTCCGGCCAAAAAAGAGCAGTTCTTTAAAAGCCTAGACTTACTTTAAAGCGCTGTCTAGGTCTGCGATGAGGTCGTCGGCGTCTTCAACACCCACACTCAAGCGGATCAATGAATCGACAACGCCACTCAGTTCGCGCACTTCCTTCGGAATAGACGCATGGGTCATGGTTGCTGGGTGCCCAATAAGCGACTCCACACCACCCAAAGACTCCGCAAGCGCAAATATTTCTACTTTCTTGACCAAATCTAAAGCATCCTGCAACTGATTGCCTTTGAGTGTAAAGGAGATCATGCCACCAAAGCCACGCATTTGTTTTTTAGCGACGTCGTGGTTGGGGTGCGTTTCGAAACCTGGCCAGTATACTTTGTCTACCTTCGGATGCGTTTGTAGGTAGCGCGCGATTTTTTCGCCGTTTTCACAATGGCGTTGCATGCGCAGGTGTAGGGTTTTGATGCCGCGCAAGACCAAAAAAGAGTCCATTGGTGCGGTAACAGCGCCTGAAGAATTTTGGATGCGGTACATTTCTGTTGCGAGGTCGTCGTCATTGCAGACCAAAGCGCCCATCACGACATCTGAATGGCCGCCAAGATATTTGGTAACGGAGTGCATGACCATATCGGCGCCTAAATCGAGCGGATTTTGTAAATAAGGTGTGGCAAAAGTGTTGTCTACGCACAATAGCGCGCCGGCTCTTTTGGAGATTTGCGCCATGGCCTCGATATCGATGATATTCATCATGGGGTTTGTCGGCGTCTCGACCCAAATGAGTTTGGTGTTTTCATTGACCAAAGCCTCAACTGCCGCTGGGTTTTGCATGTCTACAAAATGAAAAATCAGGCCGTATTTGGCAAAAATGGTATTGAAGATGCGGTAAGATCCGCCGTAGAGGTCGTTGGTAGAGATGATTTCGTCTCCGGGGTTGAGCATTTTGATCACGCAGTCTATTGCCGCCAAGCCCGAGCCAAAGCAAGCACCGTGCTTACCGTTTTCTATGGCTGCGATGTTCTTCTCGAGCGCATGACGCGTCGGGTTGAGTGTTCTGGAATATTCGTAGCCTTTGTGGTTGCCAACACCTTCTTGCACATAGGTAGAGGTTTGGTAAATAGGTGTCATGATGGCGCCTGTTGCTGGATCTGGGTGAACGCCAGCGTGAATGGCTTTGGTGGCAAATTTCATAGTCAAAAAGTATTTCGACAAAATTAATAGAATCCTTTAAGGCAGCCCCAATTCGAGCGCAGGATCCCAAAAAACTTTTTGAAAGTCTTGGATTTGATTTTGCACAACTTGAATCCCTTCGGCTTGCAAGCGCAGTTCCATGGTGTTGGGCCCGTCAAAATGGTGTTTGCCACTCAACAAGCCAACGCGATTGACCACCCGATGTGCGGGAACATCTGCTTGAATATGACTGGCGTTCATGGCCCAGCCCACCATTCTGGCGCCTTGTTTGGCGCCCAAGTAATTGGCAATAGCGCCATAACTCGTGACACGACCACTTGGAATGAGCCGCACGACGTCGTATACATCTTGGAAGAAATCTTTGTTTTTGAGCACTTTCAAAGATAAAAAAAAGCCACCTGTTGGGGTGGCTTTTACTAAATATGTACAGCGCTAGCTTATTTTTTATCGCAACAAGCAGCTTTGTCTGTTGAACATTTGGTGTCTTGCTCACAAGAAGCGCCATTCATTTGGCACTCTGTTCCTGCTTTGCATTCTTTTTTTGTTGTTTCGGCTCCGTTGCCCAAGATAGGGGCAATCACCAAACCAATCAAGCAAGTCAATTTGATCAAGATGTTCATGGATGGGCCTGAAGTATCTTTGAATGGGTCACCAACGGTGTCTCCGGTAACTGCTGCTTTGTGCGCATCAGATCCTTTGTACGTCATTTCGCCGTTGATTTCAACACCAGCTTCGAAAGATTTTTTAGCGTTGTCCCAAGCACCACCAGCGTTGTTTTGGAAAACTGCCCAAAGCACACCAGAAACAGTTACACCAGCCATATAACCACCAAGCATTTCGGCGATCAATTGGTTGTCAGAAGGGTAAACTAATTTGCCAAGCAATACAATTGCGATTGGGAAACCAATGGTAAGGATACCAGGGAGCATCATTTCGCGAAGGGCAGCTTTGGTAGAGATTTCTACACATTTACCGTATTCTGGTTTGCCAGTACCTTCCATGATTCCTGGAATTTCTTTGAACTGACGACGCACTTCATAAACCATGTCCATTGCGGCTTTACCAACTGAGTTCATCGCAAGTGCAGAGAAAACAACCGGAACCATACCACCGATGAACAACATGGCGAGTACAGGCGCTTTAAAGATGTTGATACCGTCGATACCTGTGAAGGTCACGTAAGCAGCAAACAAAGCCAATGAAGTAAGTGCAGCAGATGCAATCGCAAAACCTTTTCCGGTTGCTGCAGTTGTGTTACCAACTGAGTCTAAGATATCTGTACGGGTACGGACTTCTTTAGGAAGCTCGCTCATTTCAGCTATACCACCAGCGTTGTCAGAGATAGGACCAAATGCATCGATCGCTAATTGCATAGCGGTTGTTGCCATCATGGCAGAAGCAGCAAGTGCTACACCGTAGAAACCTGCAAGTGCATAAGTAGACCAGATAGCCGCTGCAAACAACAAGACAGTTGGGAAGGTAGAAATCATACCTGTAGCCAAACCAGCGATGACGTTTGTACCGGCACCAGTAGAAG
>JBEEKN010000085.1:0-3576 GCA_041168605.1 Bacteroidota bacterium
ACAAATTTAGTGTAATTTTACAATTCAAAAAGGAGGCCATGTTACGAATTCAAGCAGAAAAACTTTCAGGACTGTACAGCATTTACCCAAAAGTCTTTGGCGACGAGCGCGGCTACTTTTTTGAGACCTATAAAACCGAAAACTACGCCCAAATCTGCGAAAACCTCACCTTCGTTCAGGACAACATTTCAATGTCGGCAAAAGGAACACTCCGCGGCCTGCATTTTCAAGCGCCTCCCTTTGCGCAAGGTAAACTCATCCAAGTATTGCAAGGCGCTGTGCTCGACGTCGCTGTAGACATCCGTCGATCGTCGCCCACCTACGGCCAGCATTTTAAAATCGTTTTGAGTGCACAAAATGCCACACAACTTTATATTCCACCAGGTTTTGCACACGGTTTTCTCGCGCTAGAAGACCACACGCTCTTCAGTTACAAATGTACAGCAGCGTATCACCATGCCTCAGAAGGTTGTTTGCGCTGGAATGACCCCGCCCTTCAGATCGATTGGGAGCTTACCGACTTGCCTTTGCTCTCGCCAAAAGATGCTTTAGGTGAGGCCTTTTCCAATTTTCAAACGCCTTTTGAATAAACCGATGCCTAAAGCCAGCAATCCCAACGATTTTATCCGCATTCAAGGCGCAAGAGAACACAACCTCAAGAACATCCACCTCGAAATCCCACGTCAAAAACTCGTGGTTTTTACAGGCCTGAGCGGCAGTGGCAAATCTTCATTGGCCTTCGATACCATTTTTGCAGAAGGACAGCGCCGCTACCTCGATACCTTTTCGGCGTATGTACGTCAATTCATTGGCGGCTTAGAAAGACCCGACATCGATAAAATTGACGGCCTCAGCCCAGTTATTGCCATTGAACAAAAGACCGTTGGCCGCTCCCCGAGGTCAACCGTTGGCACCATTACCGAACTCTACGACTTCTTTCGCTTGCTTTTTGCCAGAACAGCCACAGCTTATTCGTATCAGACCGGCGAAAAAATGGTCCAATACGCAGACCACGACATCACCGACCTCATCCAAAGTACCTTTAAAGGCAAAAAAGTAGCCCTACTCGCTCCAAAAGTAAAAGGCCGAAAAGGACATTACCGCGAGCTTTTTGAGCAAATTCAGCGCTTGGGCTACACCCGCGTAAGGGTCGATGGCGAACTCTTCGAATTGAGCAAGCCCATCAAACTAGACCGCTACAAAACCCACGACATCGAAGTAGTAGTAGACCGCTTCATTGCAGGCGAGGTAGACCACAAACGCTGCCAAGAAACCGTCCAAACCTGTATGCAACTTGGCGAGGGCACGCTCATGGTGCTCAATTTAGAAAACGGAGACCTCCGCCACTACAGCCGCTCGCTGATGTGCCCAACCACCGGTATTTCTTACCCTGAGCCCGAACCCAATCTGTTTTCATTCAATTCGCCTTACGGCGCCTGCCCTACCTGCAAAGGACTCGGAGAAGTGAGTGAGATGGACCGCGATAAAATCATCCCAGACCCCAAACTTTCCATCAAAAAAGGAGGCCTCGCACCGCTGGGCGCCTACAAAAGGTCTTGGATTTTTGAAAAAATTGAAAAATTATTGCAGGCAGAGCAATTTACGCTCAATACCCCCATCTGCGATATCGACGAAGAACTCATCGAGCTTTTGCTTTACGGCAACGAAGACATGGAGCTCGGGCCGCTCGATACACAAGAGCGTTTTGAAGGCTTGCTGCATTTTATGGGCCGCCACGCAGAAGATTCTTCCACTGCAATTGAGCGTTGGGCCCAAGGTTTCATGCACAAGAAAACGTGTCCGAGCTGTTCGGGCTACCGACTCAAAAAAGAAGCCTTACACTTCAAAATTGGACAGCTGCACATCGGCGAACTTGCCGTCATGGACTTGCAAACCCTGCAAGAATGGTGCGCTACCCTACCCCAACTCCTCGATGAACAGGCCATCTATATTGGCAAAGAAATCATCAAGGAAATCAATGCGCGACTGGGCTTTATTTTAGAAGTGGGGCTCGACTACCTCACCATGCACCGCAGCGCCAAAACGTTGTCTGGGGGCGAAGCACAACGCATCCGCTTGGCGACGCAAATTGGCACCGAACTGCTCAATGTGTTGTACATCCTCGACGAACCTTCTATCGGTTTGCACCAACGAGACAACACCAAACTCATTCGTTCACTTACAAAATTGCGCGACCTCGGCAACACCGTTCTGGTGGTGGAGCACGACAAAGAAATGATGGAAGCCGCCGATTTCATCGTCGATATCGGGCCCGGAGCTGGCCGACACGGCGGCGAAATTGTCTTTGCGGGCACGTATGCCGAAATGTTGCGTGCAGATACCGTTACTGCGGGTTATTTAAATGGAAATAGAAGCATTTCAATCCCAGATCAAACACGAACCGGAAATGGAAATTTCCTGAAACTCAAAGGGGCTAAAGGGCACAACCTGAAAAACATCGATATTCAAATTCCACTTGGCACGCTTACTTACGTTACAGGCGTAAGTGGCAGCGGCAAATCTTCGCTGATCAATCAGACGCTTTTCCCGCTTTTGATGAATCATTTCTACGACCCGATTCGCACCCCACTGCCCTACAAACAAATTACAGGTCTTGAGTTCCTCGATAAAGTCATCGAGATTGACCAAAGCCCTATTGGCCGCACACCGCGCTCCAATCCAGTGACCTACACCAAAGTTTTTGACGAAATCAGGAGTTTATTTGCCAACATGCCCGAAGCGCTCATCCGCGGTTACAAACCCGGGCGCTTCTCTTTTAATGTGGCCGGTGGCAAATGTGAAACCTGTAACGGAGGCGGCATGCGCTTGATCGAAATGAACTTTTTACCAGACGTTTATGTCTTGTGCGAACAGTGTAATGGTAAAAGGTACAATAACGAAACCTTAGAGGTGCGCTACAAAGGCAAAACAATTGCAGACGTCCTGCAAATGACCATTTCTGAGGGTTGTCAGTTTTTTGAAAATCAGCCCAAAATACACCGCATGTTGCTCACTTTAGAAGAAGTCGGCTTGGGTTATGTGCAACTGGGGCAGTCTTCCACAACTTTATCAGGCGGAGAAGCACAGCGCATCAAGTTAGCTGCCGAACTCGCCAAAAGAGCAACTGGTAAAACCATCTACATTTTGGACGAACCCTCAACAGGGCTTCATTTTGAAGATATTCAACTACTGCTCAAGGTGTTGCAAAAATTGGTAGACGAAGGCAATACCGTTTTGGTGATCGAACACAACCTCGACATGATCAAAACCGCCGACTACATCATCGATATCGGCCCCGAAGGCGGACAGCGCGGAGGTCAGGTTCTTTTTGAAGGCACACCTACTCAAATGGTTAAAAAGGCTCAAAAAGTATCCTACACCGCAAAATATTTGGCCCAAGAATTAAAAAAGCGTTAATTTTGACGCTCCTAAAAGTAGTAACGAAACTAAAAAATATAAAATGGCAGTAGAAATTACAGACCAAAACTTCGACGAGCTCGTCATGAAATCAGAAATTCCAGTCATTATTGATTTCTGGGCAGAATGGTGTGGTCCTTGCCGCATGATTGGTCCGGT
>JBEEKN010000086.1:0-3535 GCA_041168605.1 Bacteroidota bacterium
CCAAGTGTAGTTCGAGGGCTTTGACTGAAATTTGAATTTCCCAGATGAGTAGTGCAAGCGAAACGATGAGTAAAACGAGTGCCAAACCGAAGGACCACACGGCTAAAACATCTTGTTTGATGTAAACCAAAAACATGGAAACTACGCACAACAGCAAACTAGAAATGCCGAAAATCTGCATGGATCGGGTCAAGTAAAGTCGTTTTCTGAGGTTAACAATTTGTGCCATGAGCACCTGATTAGGGTCTTTTTTATAAGCCCCATGAAGATTCCGAATCACATTGGCATAAGCCAGAAAACGGTTGGTGTAGGCCAACATAATCAGTGAAATGGAGGAAAACAATAATGCAGGAGTTGTAAGCGATAGTTCCATGGAGGGTTTTGATTTTAAAAGAATTTATGGGTTTGCAACACTAAAAGGTTTGATACTCGTAAATTCTCTTGATTTGTGCGTTTTCTCCTCTTCTAAATCGTAGTCGTCTTGCAGGCCGAGCCAAAATTTGGCACTAGTTCCAAAAAATTGAGAAAAGCGCAAAGCCGTATCGGCAGTAATTCTCCTTCGACCTTTTATAATTTCAGAAATGCGAGTCTGAGGAAGAAATGTTTCTTTTGCCAATCGATAGGCAGAGATTTGCATCGGCACTAAAAATTCTTCAAGTAAGATTTCACCCGGATGTATGTTTTTTATTTTTCTGCGTTCCACACTTTTTCTGTTTCTTTGTCGCAAAATGATTTGATCATTAATACACTTTTGCGTTACTAACGTTCAAAGTTAGTATTTATTTTTCTATGTGAAAAGATAATCAGCTGATTACTTCTCATACTCAAACACCCCCGCATCGTCAGAGCCGATCAACAATTTGCCGTTGTGTGCTTTTAAAATTGCGGTTAGCGTGAGGCTTGGGAGGCCGTCTTTCAGCGTGAAATTGGTGAACGTTTGAGCATCGTACTTCCAAAGGCCGGAGTCGTAGGTGGCGACCCATATTTGACCTTGGGAGTCTTCGTTGATTGCCCAGACACGTGCTAGGGTGCCAGTTTTGGGTTTGCCGTCTATGATGAAATTTGGATTGGCCAAGCCGTGGGTTTCTGTCATATTGAGCAGTTGTTGGCCATCGTAAAAAAACAAACCTCCTCCGTTGTTGCCAAACCAGTAATTGCCTTTGCTATCTTGGAAAATAGCGCGCACCGCAGGGCCTTTTAGCCCTTTTTCGGTGAGCCATTTGAAAGAACCATCCGCTTGGTAGCAGCAGACTCCCATTGACTGTGTGCCGAGCCATAAGTTGCCCTGTTTATCAAACAAAGTGCAGTAGACCGAATAAGAATTGAGTTGGGTTGGGTAGATGTTTTTAATTGACGTAGGGTTTTCTGGCATTCCGGCATAAGTTGAGCCTTTGAGCAGCAAGTAAGTCCAAACTTTACCGTCGAAATGGTAAGCGCCACCGCCGAAGCCGAACCACATATGTGATTTATTTTGATTTTCATGCGGTTGATAAAGTTTAGCGTGCTGAATTTGTGACAGACTAAAAGCTAGTGTTTTTTCAAACTTGTAAATATGGTGGCTGCCTTGCACCCAAATTTGCCCTTGCGCATCTTCTTGAATCGCTAAGATTTGTGCTTCTCTTATACCGTCTTTTGTTGTGTAATGATGTACAATTCCTTTTTCCTGACAAAATACACCTTCCGAGTTGGTCCCGACCCAAATGCGATCTTGGCTGTCTTGAAAAATAATATTAATTGCTTTTCCTAAATAGCGCTTGGGTGCTTGAAAACTGAAGAATAGACAGGTAAAAAGTAACCACCGCAAATGCTTGATTTTCATCATTTGTTTAAGCCAACTTCTTACGCATCATCTCCAAATACATCTGCTCGACTTTGTTGCGAGCCCAAGGAGTGCGACGCAAGAAGACCAAGCTCGACTTGATCGAAGGGTCGTGTTTGAAGCAATTGATGTTGACCTTGAAGGCCATGTGTTCCCAGCCGTAGTTGTCTACTAGTTCTGATAAGATATCGGCTAGTTTGACGCCATGCAGTGGGTTATTGGGTTGGACCTCCATTTATTGCTGCTGCAATTTGTGGTAAGAAGTGTAAGAAAGCATCAGGATTCCAATAATGACTAACGGAAAGAAAGTCTGGCCATTGATGCCATCGACAGCTCCGTGGCTAATGCCCGCAAAAAGAAATTCGATTGTGAAACAGCCGTAGGCCCATTCTTTGAGTCTTTTTGGTGCCTGTGGAATGATCAAGGTGAGTGCGCCTAAAACTTTAAAGATGGCTAAAGTAACTCCAAAATAAGCCGGATAACCTAAATGGGTAATGCCTTCTTTGGCCATTTCAGATTGAGAAGTAAGGGCTGGCATAAGACCTTCGAGTAAGAAGATGATTGAAGTACTGACCCAGTAGGTGATTTTTGCAGATTTCATGATCAAAAATTTTAATCAAATATATAAATAATAAAAACCCTTTACTCCTTGAGGTGTTGTATCTTTATTGAAAGCTTGTCAAAATGGATTATTCAACGATTGTAACTAAGCAACGCACCTACTTTCATAGCCAACAAACCAAACCCTTGGCTGCCCGAAAAGCACAGTTAAAGCTTTTCAAGCAAATGTTAGTAGCCAACGAAACGCGCATTTATGAGGCGGTGCATGCAGATTTTCATAAATCGGCGCACGAAGCATTCCTGACCGAATTTGCCATATTGATCAAAGACATCGATGAAGCGCTGGATAAGTTGTCTGACTGGATGCAGGCCAAACGCGTGCCTACCAATTTAGTCAACCTTCCTGGGCGCTCTCGCATTCAACCCGAACCCTTGGGTGTCTGTTTGGTCATTGGTGCCTGGAATTATCCTATACAATTGTCTTTTGCACCTGCCATTGCCGCTTTGGCAGCAGGCAATACTGTTGTTTTGAAGCCATCTGAATTGGCAGCAACAAGTGCACAATGTATGGCAGATATCGTGGCCGAATATTTCGACCCGGAAATTTTTACGGTTGTTTTGGGTGGAGTGCCTGAAACGACGGCTTTGCTTTCAGAGCGCTTCGATAAAATCTTTTTTACGGGCAGCCCTGCAGTTGGTAAAATTGTGTACCAAGCGGCCGCTCAACACCTTACTCCTGTCACCCTTGAGCTAGGTGGCAAAAGCCCAGCAGTAATTACTCCTTCTGCTGCTTTGCCTACCGCGATCAAGCGCCTGGTTTGGGCCAAGTTTTTAAATGCTGGCCAAACTTGCATTGCACCAGACTACCTCTTTGTGCACAGCTCTATTTATCAACAATGCCTCGATTTACTTGGGCAAGAAATTAAAAAAAATCAATATGCGCTTGAAAACCACAACTATGTGCAAATCATCAATGAGCGCAACCTTGAGCGCCTCAGCAAGCTCATTGTTCCGAACAAAATAGTTTATGGCGGTCAGATAGATCAAAGCACTCGAACTATTGCACCGACCATCTTAAAAGATATTTCCACGACCGAGCCCATCATGCAAGAAGAAATTTTTGGGCCGCTCTTGCCAGTTTTGCCTTATTCAGAT